>NZ_JBFUBG010000023.1:0-75884 GCF_056405875.1 Rhizobium sp. P1_E6
GCGTAGACCATGGCCTCGGCGAGAGCAGTCCTGCCGATCAGGTCGGCGACCATATCGCCAAAAGCCCACGGCGTCATGTCCGGCCAGGTGGCGGCCTGTTCGGCAAATGTCCGACCCGCCGCCGCAGCATAGGCACCGATGCCGGTATCGCCCACACCGGTTCCGGCAAACATCTGCCGGGGAACGATGACCCGGAAGCGCAGACCCAGACTGAGTTGCGCCGACAGGCCCTCGGCATATTTTGCAATGAACCACTGCGCGCGCTTGGCACCCGCATAACCGCCCGATAGCGGCGACCCTTGCACGGCGGCTCCGCTGGAGACCAGGACGACAAGCCCGCCCGGCGCCATCGGCAGGGTCAGAGCAGCCTGCACCCAATGCAGCGCTGCCTTGACGTCCACATTCCAGTTGGCCGTGAATGCCTCCCAGCCAATCCTGTCGATCCGTTCCATGGGCGGTTCCGCACCGGCATTCATGATGACGACATCAGGTCGCGTCTGCTCCATGATCCGCCACGCCGCGTCGACATCGGTTGCATCAGCCGATATGGCGGTGACGGTCGATTGCTCGCCTGACCCCTGCGCGGCATCAGCGTTTCGGGCGACGACGGTGACTTCGGCCGCGCGAGCCACGAATGCCTCGGCGAGCCCCCTCCCCAGGCCGCGGCTCCCGCCGACGACCACAATTCGCTTTCCTTCCAGATCCATCTCTCAGTCCTCATTCGGGTCGGGTTCCGACCGCTCGACGACGGTCGCAACAACGACGTTCCAACGAGGCGAAAAGAGTCATAGCCATTTGCGATTTGTGGGGGCCAGTGTCCAAAAGTCTGGCTCGACCGAAATTCGAGGGTGATCGATTGCGAATGGATTTCCGCGCCGGTCATGACGGCGGATTACAAATCGAAAGGTTTCACGATGGGAAGAGACGGGTGGCTGTGCGCTCGGCAAAGGCTTTTAGCCACCGTCAGCGTCGTGCGCGGTAAATGATATTTTGAAGCCGGTTCATTCTGTCAGAGATCAGCCCGGTCTCTACTGAACCAAAGACCCCTCCCCAACCCCTCCCCACAAGGGGGAGGGACTAAACCGGAGCACCGCCCCGCTTCTTCCGAAACATCAGAATTCTGGAAAGCCAGGGCGGCAGGTCAGCCCCTCCCCCTTGTGGGGAGGGGTTGGGGAGGGGTTTTTCACCCTGAAGATGCCGCATTGGCCCACCAGCCACGGTGCCGATCAGGCCAACAACCCGTGGAGGACGAGATCGATATGCGCTTTCACATAGGCGGTCTTGTCGAGAACTCGCCGCTCGTCGAAGAGCAGCTTGAAGAACAGGAAGGTGATGGCCGGCGCCACGACGGCATCGGAGAACGCAGCCGGTCCCGATCGGAACTCGCCGAGCCTTACGCCGTCATCGATAATGGACTGCAATTGCCCGTCGAGAGGATCGATGAATGTCTCGTGGTGCCTGTCGACGATCTGGGGGAAGCGCAAGCCTTCGGCGATGACGAACCGCATCATCTCGCGCAATCGGCGATCGCTGATCATGAGATCGTAGATCTGCTCGATCGTCTTCTGGAGCCGCTCCACGGCGGTGCCCTTCTGTTGATTTACCCTCGCCAGAAGACCTTCCAGGGGCACTGAAATGTGCCGGATCATCGCTTCGAAAAGCTGCTCCTTGGTCTCGAAGTAAACATAGACGGTTCCCTTCGTGACCCCGACCCTGCTGGCAATGTCTTCGACACGCGTCGCGACATAGCCGCGCTCGACGAACTCTTCGAACGCCGCATCCAGGATCTCTATGGGCCGGCGGGCCTTCTGCTCGGCACGCGTCAGTTTCTTCGTATCTAGCATGGCTCACCTTGAGCGTTTTTCGTGGTCAAGCGTCAAGAAATTTTCATTGACTGATGGGTTAGTCAATATTATTCGTCTGCCGAACCGATGCAAGAGGTAAATCATGAAAACTGTCCTTGTTGCCGCCTGGCTGGGCGTCAGCGCAGTCGCGCTCGCCTCATGCGATGAGCAAAGCGCGAGTGAGGCAAAGCCCAGAAATGTGGAGACTGTCGTGGCCAAGGTCACGCCAACAGTCGAAAGCAACGCCATCACCGGCGAGGTCAGCGCCCGCGTCGAAAGCGACCTTTCCTTCAGGGTCAGCGGGCGCATCGTCGAGCGTTTCGTCGATGTCGGATCGTCGGTGAAGGCGGGACAGGTGCTGGCGCGCATGGACGCCGAAGAGCAGAAGGCCGATCTCGGCGTCGCCACCGCGAACCTGCAGTCGGCAGTGGCTCAGCAGACGCAAGCCCAGCTGGCATTCGACCGGCAGCAGAACCTCTTCAGGACGCAGGTTGCGACCCGGGCGGCACTCGATCAGGCGCAGGAAGCGCTGCTGACCGCCCAGGGCAGCGTGAAACTCGCGCAGGCTCAGCTCGATACGGCACAGGACGCGCTCTCCTACACGGAACTGCGCGCCGATGCCGATGGCGTCATCACCGCCAGAAACGCCGAGGTTGGCCAGGTCGCGCAAGCGGCGCAACTCATCTTCACGCTTGCGCATGATGGACCGCGCGACGCCGTCTTCAACGTCTTCGAGTCCCTTTATCTCGGCCGAAACCTTGAAAACACGGTCGCCGTCAGCTCCCTCTCGGCGCCATCGCACAAGATAGAAGCTTCCGTGCGCGAAATCTCACCCACGATCGACCCGTCGACCGGAACGATCAGGGTCAAGGTGGGCCTCGAAGCGACGCCCGACATGCAGCTTGGCGCGCCTGTCGTCGGCTCCTTCCGCTCCAAGGCGCAGAACGCGATCGAATTGCCGTGGTCGGCAATGGCCTCCAAGAGCGGCCAGCCGGCCGTCTGGATCGTCGACCCCGCCTCCTCGAGCGTGTCGCTGCATCCGGTCGATGTCTCCGATTATGAGACCGGCCGTTTCGCGGTGCGCGCGGGTGTCTCCCCGGGAGACATCGTCGTCGTCGACGGCACGAAATTCCTGCGATCGGGCGAAGTCGTCGCATACGGCAAGGGAGCCGCAGAATGAAGATCCGTATTACAGCCGGCCTTGCGATCCTCGGGTCACTGCTGCTGGCTTCCTGCCAGAAGCAGGAGGAAGCGCATGAGCAGCCGCCGCGTCCCGTCCTTTCCGTCGTCGTCAAGCCGACCGCGGCCTCCGCACTGACCCTGCCGGGCACGGTCCAGGCCAGGATCGAGACCCAGCTTGCATTCCGCGTCCTCGGACGGGTCATAGCGCGCAAGGTCAGCGTCGGCGATGTCGTCAGGAAGGGCGATGTCATTGCTGCCATCGATCCGCTGGCGCTGGAGCTTGCGGTCAAGAGCTCGCAGTCCGAGCTTTCGAATGCCCAGGCGCAGTTGGCGAATGCCGCATCGTCAGAAGAACGCCAGCGCTCCCTGCTCGCGAGCCGATCGGGCAGTGAAGCAGCCTATGAAGAGGCCGAACTCGGGCGCAAGAGCGCCATAGCTGCGGTCGCCAAGGCGCAGGCCAATCTGGACAAGGCCGAAGAGCAGCTTGGATACACGCAGCTCAGGGCGGAATTCGACGGCGTCGTGACGGCGACTTCGGCCGAAGTGGGTCAGGTCGTGGCCGCCGGCCAGAGCATCGCCACCATCGCCCGCCCCGAACAGAGCGATGCAGTGATCGACATACCGGTCGCAAGCTTCGATGGTCTCAAGGTGGGATCGCCCTTCGAGGTCGCCCTCCAGCTGGACCCGACCATCCGCACGAGCGGCACGGTCAGGGAGATCGCGCCGGAAGCCGAGGCGACGACGCGCACGCGGCGCACGAAGATAACGCTCGTCGATCCGCCGCCAGCCTTTCGCCTGGGCTCGGTCGTCACGGCAACCGCAACCGTCCATGCTGAGCCGATGATCCTGCTCCCCTCCTCCTCCATCCTGACGAAGGATGGAAAGCCGAACGTTTGGGTGGTCGATACCGCCGCCGCCAAAGTTTCCATACGCCCGATCAGGATCGTTGGAGACATCGTCGAGGGAGGCTCCGTCCGCATCGCCGAGGGCGTCAGCCCGGGCGATCGCGTCGTCGTCGCCGGTGTTCACAAGCTTGTCGATGGCCAGGCCGTCAGAGTAGACTGAGGAATAATCCCCGTGAAAAAATTCAACCTGTCCGACTGGGCGCTCGAACATCGTTCGCTCGTCTGGTACTTCATGATCGTCTTCATTCTGGCCGGCGCCTTTTCCTATATCGGTCTCGGCCGCGAAGAAGATCCCAATTTCACCATCAAGACCATGATCATCCAGGTGCAATGGCCTGGCGCGTCTGCCGAGGAAGTGACGAAACAGGTCACCGACCGCGTCGAAAAGAAGCTCGAGGAACTGGAATCGCTCGATTTCACCCGCAGCGAGACGGTTGCCGGGCAGACGACGATCTTCGTGGAACTCCTGCCGACGACCAAGGCCAAAGATGTGAATGCCATCTGGGTGCGCGTGCGCAACATGATCGGCGACATCAAGGGAGATTTCCCGAGCGGCGTTATCGGGCCGTTCTTCAACGATCGCTTCGGCGATGTCTTCGGCAATATCTACGCCTTCACCAGCGACGGGCTGACACAGCGCCAGCTTCGCGATCTCGTCGAGGACGCGCGCGCAAAAGTGCTGACGGTTCAAAATGTCGGCAAGGTGGATGTTATCGGCGCGCAGGACGAGGCGATCTATCTCGAATTCTCCACGCGCAAGATCGCAGCACTCGGGCTTAACCAGCAATCGGTGATCGAGACACTGCAGGCGCAGAATGCCGTCACACAGTCGGGCTTCGTCGACGCCGGTCCCGAGCGCATCGCCTTGCGGGTGAGCGGCCAGTTCACCTCGGAGGAAAGCCTGAAATCGATCAATCTTCGTGTCAACGATCGCTTCTTTCCGCTGACCGATGTCGCGACGATCAAGCGCGGCTATGTCGATCCGCCCTCCTCGCTGTTCCGGTATAACGGCCAGCCGGCCATCGGGCTCGCCATCGGCATGAAATCAGGCGCAAACCTGCTTGAATTCGGCGAAGCGCTCGACAAGGAGATCGAGCAGGTCACGGCAGACCTTCCGATCGGCGTAGACGTCGAGCGCGTCTCCGATCAGCCTGCCGTCGTGGATGAGGCCGTGTCGGGCTTCACGCGTGCGCTGTTCGAGGCGATCGTCATCGTGCTTGCGATCAGCTTCATCAGCCTCGGTGTTCGCGCGGGGCTCGTGGTTGCCATCTCCATTCCGCTCGTGCTGGCGATCACCTTCCTCGTCATGGCCTACTCGGGTATTTCGATGCAGCGTATTTCGCTGGGCGCGCTGATCATCGCCCTCGGTCTTCTGGTCGATGACGCGATGATTGCCGTGGARATGATGGTGGCCCGCCTGGAGGTCGGCGATGACCTCCGAAAAGCGGCGACATATGTCTATACCTCGACCGCCTTCCCGATGCTGACAGGTACGCTGGTGACGGTCGCGGGCTTCATCCCCGTCGGCCTCAACTCTAGCGCCGCCGGCGAATTTACCTTCACCCTTTTCGTGGTCATCGCCGTCTCGCTGCTGGTGTCATGGGTCGTCGCGGTCCTGTTCACGCCGCTGCTCGGCGTGACCATCCTTCCGAAGACCATGAAATCGCATCATGACCAGAAAGGCCGTTTTGCACGGGCCTTTGCGTGGCTGCTCAGCGTGGCCATGCGCTGGCGCTGGATAACCATCGGCGCGACCGTGGCAACCTTCGCTCTTTCCATCGGCGGCATGAGCCTGGTGCAACAACAGTTCTTCCCCTCCTCCGACCGGCCCGAACTGATCGTCGACTGGAACCTGCCGCAGAACAGCTCGATTTCGGAAACGAACAAGCAGATGGCCAGGTTCGAAAGCGAGATGCTGGCCAACAACGGGGATATCGACCACTGGACGAGCTATGTCGGCCAGGGCGCTCCCCGCTTCATCCTGTCCTTCGATGTGCAGACGCCCGATGTCTCGTTCGGCCAGACCGTGATCGTCACCAAGGGGCTCGACGTCCGCGACAAGGTCAAGGAAGAGCTGCAGGCCTATCTGACGAAGACCTTCCCCGGCACCGACGCCTTCGTAAAGCTGCTCGACATCGGCCCGCCGGTCGGCAAGCCCGTGCAATATCGCGTCAGCGGGCCTGACATTCAGAAGGTCCGTGATCTCTCTCACCAGCTTGCCGGCATCGTCGGGCAGAATCCGCTGCTGTCCAACATGACCTTCGACTGGAACGAACCATCGCGCGTGGTCAAGGTCGATGTACTCCAGGACAAGGCACGTCAGCTGGGCGTCTCGTCGCAGGATATCGCAACGGCGCTCAACAGCATCGTCGAGGGATCGGCGGCCACGCAGATCCGCGACGACATCTACCTCGTCGATGTCATCGGCCGCGCCCAGACCTCGGAGCGAGGGTCGATCGAGACGCTGCAGAACCTTCAGCTTGCCGGCTCCAACGGCAACTCCGTGCCCTTGTCCGCGGTTGCGAAATTCCACTACGAGCTCGAGCAGCCGACGATATGGCGGCGCACGCGCACGCCGACCATCACCCTCAAGGCTGCGGTCATAGGACCGACGCAACCGGCGACGATCGTCACCGAACTGCAGCCGAAGGTCGACGAGTTCCGCAACGGCCTTCCGAGCGGCTACCGCGTCGTCGATGGCGGCTCGGTCGAGGAAAGCGCGAAAGCGCAGGGGCCGATCGTGGCGGTAGCGCCGCTGATGCTGTTCGTCATGGCGACGATCCTGATGATCCAGCTGCAGAGTTTCAGCAGGCTGTTTCTGGTGTTCGCCGTTGCCCCCACCGCGCTGATCGGCGTTGTTGCAGCGCTGCTCTTCAGTAATTCGCCCATGGGGTTCGTCGCCATCCTCGGTGTCCTGGCGCTGATCGGCATCCTGATCCGCAACTCGGTGATCCTCATCGTCCAGATCGAACACCTTCGAAGCGAGGGCATGCCACCCTGGCAAGCCGTCATCGAAGCGACGGAGCATCGAATGCGCCCGATCATGCTGACGGCGGCCGCAGCGACGCTCGCGCTGATCCCGATCTCCAGGGAGATATTCTGGGGGCCGATGGCCTACGCGATGATGGGCGGCATTGTCGTCGGCACGGTCCTGACGCTGCTCTTCCTGCCTGCTCTGTATGTTGCCTGGTTCCGAATACCCCGCGAAGCCTGACAACATCAGGCCCGTCCGGATCACTCCGGGCGGGCCACCTATCGGTTACCACGCGGAAACCGATAGCGTCGCATTGCGGTGGGCCTATTTCGCGCCCGCAGCGGATTCGATGACCGCCGCCACCTCTTCGGCGTGCGACGCCAGCGAGGCATGGCTGCCGTCGACGGTCGTGACCTTGGCCTTCATCCGTTCGGCAAAGAAGGTCTGAGCGTGCGGATCGAGGAGTTGATCCTGTGCACTGAGAACGTACCAGCTCGGCTTGACATGCCATGCGGCGATCTTGGTGACCTCGTCGAAGGCGGTGTGATTGAGCGGCATCTGATGGGTGGCCAGATACTCGCCGATATTCTTGGGCAAGTCGCCTGCCACGGCGCTTGGGAATACTGCCGGATCGATGGTCAGATAGCCCCTGCCGTCGGCCCGGATGGCCTTGACGCCGGCGGTCGCCGGTCCGCTTGCCGCCAGCGCCGAAACCGTTTCACCCTTGTCAGGCGCGAAGGCCGAGACATAGACCAGGGACGACACCTTGGCATTGATGCCGGCTTCGCCGATCACCACGCCAGCCCAGGAATGACCGACGAGAACGGTCGGTCCATCCTGCGCATCGAGTGCCGCATTCGTGGCGGCGACATCGTCGGCAAGCGAGGTCAGCGGATTCCTGACGGCGGTCACCTTGTAGCCTTTGGCCGTCAGAATGGCGGCGACGCCATTCCAGCTCGTCTCGTCGACGAAGGCGCCGTGAACCAGCACGATATTCTTGACGACGCCGGCGGGAAGCGTCGGCTGGGCGGAAGCCGGCGCAGCACCGAAAACAGCGGTGGACAGCATCAGGGCGGAGAAAATGAGGTTTTTCATTGGGGGCTCATTTGGTTGCATTTACTGCGGGGTTGATTTCAGTCCGGATAATCTGCAATATCCTGGCCATCGGCAGGCCTGTCAGAACCATCCGCTCATTTTTTCATAAGCATCTGTATGTTCAGGATTTTATTCGCTGAACACACCCAAAACATAGGATCTGAAGCGATGAGGCGCCATGACCCGAACCCCGCAAGTCATGCTCCATCGTCCGGAAATGCGAGCATGCTTGCGGCCCGGGTCGATCTCCTGTCGCAGATACTGACGCTGATCAGGCTTGAGGGAGAGCTGGTGTTCGCGGCGGAGCTGACACAACCTTGGGCGTTGCGCTTCGAGCCCGGATCGGCCTATTTTTTCGTCGTTCTCGAGGGCGAGCTGACAGTTCTGGCTGCCGACGGACCACCGATCCGCGCCGTGACCGGTGATCTGGTCATGCTGCTGCGCGGCGTGGGGCATATCCTGAGCGACGGCGGCGGTTCAGCCGCGGCGCCGGTGAGCCAACTGATGGGCGAGCAGTTCACGACCGAGCGGCTGAGCGTGCGCCACGGTGGCGATGGCGCCCGAACCAAACTTATCGCGGGCGCTTTTCATTTCGAGAACGAGTCCATGCCCTGGGTCGTCTCGTCGCTGCCGGCCGTGATCCACATCCCGAAGGCGGGAGGCCAGACGGCAAGCTGGGCGGAGGGTCTCGCTCATTTCATGATGGTCGAGGCGCAGGAGGTCCATCCCGGCTCGTCGATCATGATCTCGCGGCTCATCGACGTGCTGGTCATCCGGATCCTGCGCACCTGGGTGCAGACGGAAAAGGCCGGCGATACCGGCTGGCTGGGCGCGCTGGCCGATCCGCGCATCAGCCGCGCCCTGAAAGCCATCCACGACGAGCCATTCCGGCGCTGGAGCGTGGTCGAGCTTGCGCATGTGGCGGGCATGTCGCGCTCGAGCTTTGCCGAACGCTTCTCCGCGCTGGTCAAGGAAGCGCCGCTTTCCTATCAGAGCCGGTGGCGGCTGACCCTTGCGCTCAACCTGCTGCGCCAGGCCGATTCAAGGGTCAGCGACGTGGCGCGACAGGTCGGTTACGATTCCGACGCGGCATTCAGCAGGGCCTTCAAAGCACAGTTCGGCATTGCTCCAGTGCATGCCAGGCTGGCCACTCCGCCGGAGTTGCAACCGAGCCAGGTTCAGTCTGACAGCTAGGTTGAGGGCTCATCTTCCGGCTCCGTTACCGAGGTCCTGGCCCTAGCGGCCGACTGCGGCGCCGAGGTTTGCAAGCGCTTCACGCACCCGCTCACGCGCCTGCTCCGGAAGGCCGAGCACCGGGCGCGGCGGCGTAAACCGGCCGAGGCCGATGAGATCGGCAATCGTAAACATGACGCGGAAACTGCCGAATTCCTTGAACAGCGCCCAGAGCGGCGCGAAGGCATCGTCGATGCGTCTTGCCTCGCTCGCGTCGCCTACCTGAGCGGCCCTCGTCAGCTTCAGTGCCTCGGCGGGCAACAGTCCGCCGGCAACGCTATACCAGCCATCGGCGCCTGCAAGAAGCGCATCCGCTGCACCCCAGTCGCCACTATAACCGACCGCGAAATCATCGGGCGTCACCGAACGGAGACTTGCGATCTCGGCTGCGATATCGCCATTGGCAGGCAGCGGCATCTTCACCGCTTTGACGGTGCCGAGCTTGGCGAGCCGGGCGATCAGCTCGGTGCTGAAGGTGAATTTCGTCGTGCCCGGATTGTTGTAGATGCAGAGCGGCAGCTGCCCGACATCGGCCACGGCAGCGAAATGCTCGTAGACCTCATTGTCCGTCAGCGGCGTATAGGAGACCGGCGCCAGCAGCAGGCCATCCGCCCCGAGCGCCCGCGCATCATCGGCCAGCGCCTGCGCTTCATCCGTCCTGAGCGCCCCGACGCCGACGATGACGGGGATCTTGCCGCCGACGGCAGACATGGCCGTATCCACCGCGCGGCGTCGCTGGTCGCGCGACAGGAAGGCATAAGCGCCGGTGCTGCCGAGCAGCCCGATGGAATCGGCGCCGGCGGCCTGAATCCGGGTCAGCAGCGCGGCGAGCGCGCCGGTATCGGGGATGCCGGAGGCATCAGTCGGCGTGATCGGAAAGGCGGAAAGACCGTGGAAAAGCGGCATCGACAACGTCCCTTCTATGCGCGTGACAGCAGGAGTTTCATGCCCGCCGCACCGAAGACGAGCGCCAGCGTGCCCTCGATCCAGCGCCGCGCGTGGCGATACATGCGGATCATCGGCGCAGTGGAAAAGACCAGCGCATAGCCGCAGAAGATCGTGACGCTGAGAATGGCGCAGCCCGCAAGGATGATGGCGACGGTCGTCGGCGTCGCGCCGGGGCCGAGGCCGAGCGTCATGGTCGCGATCCAGCCGAGCAGGGCTTTCGGGTTGGTCAGATGCATGAGCAGGCCGCGGCGATAGAGGCTGAACCCAGAGGCCGGCCTGATGGCATCGATCGCCCTGCCCTGCTTCTCATCGGAGGTCATGGCCGATTTGCCGGCCTTGTAGGCAAGGAACAGCAGGTAGAGACCGCCGAAGACCTTCAGGATGATGAGCGCCTGGACATATTGGGCAAGAATGGCAGAAACCCCGGTCGCCGCCATCGAGCCCCAGAAGAGCGAGCCGCTGACGACACCTGCGGCGATCATCAGCGCCGACTGGCGACCCTGATGCATGGCCACGCCCATGATGCGCATGTTGCTGGGGCCTGGGCTGGCTGCGGCGATGATATAGGCGGTGAAGACAAGCGCGAGATGATGCGGATCGAATGACATTCTGATTTCCCTGAGAGGTATGCAGCCGCACATGCCGTTCAGGAGCTTGAACGCGATCAGCCACATCACGCAAGCGATGACGGCTTCGAGAATGCGCCGGGAAACCGGCCGTGAAAAGATGGTGCGAAGCCAGGTCGCACCATATCCCAACGAAAACTTGTCTCCGTGACATTACCCGGCATCGACAGGCGCGATCAGCGCCGGCCCGAAACCGCAATTGATTTTCGGAAAGATTGATGTGGAGATTCAAATCATTATGTCGATTTTTATGCGTCCGGATGGACGCGCAAATGGTGCTCCAGGCTCACACGATGGAATGGCGCCTTCCACCGGCCAACTCCAATTTTGCACCAAGCCACTAGCCTGCAAAATGATTGTCCGGCCCAAAATGTAAAAAAACTGACATTGAAGTATGAAAGATGACGTCCCGTTAATCGCCGCACGGTGTTGGGAGATTTTTCGGCTTCTCGCACTCGTGTGGAATTCTTATTTCAGCGGGGTGTGACGTGTTTATCCAAAATGCAATTTCGAGGCCTGTTACCAAGAGGCGTGAACTGACAGTTCGCCTGCTATCGGGTGCAGCCCTATCCATATTGGTTGCCGGTTCGGCTCATGCAGGCGATGGCACCCTTCGGCTGCTGTCGCTGAATATCTGGAACCAGTTCAAGCAGACGCCTGCACTGACCAGGGATTTCATGGTCGCGGGTAACTGGGACGTGCTGATGTTTCAGGAAGCCAACGGCAGCAGATACGTCTCCGACATTCCCGGCATGCTGCAGAATGCGGGGCTTGGAACCTATAGTGGCCAATTGATCGGTGACGTCGGCGTGATCTCGCGACTTCCCGGCACCTATGGCACCTATACCGCTCCGGGTCTCAGCTCCCAGGGACGCTACGTGAACTATCAGGTTCTCGACGGCGAGGCCGGACGGCCGGTGACGACAGTCGGAACGGTTCACTTCGATTACGCCGACAAGGCAGACCAGCGCGTCAAGGAAGCCAAGGCCCTGAACGCCTGGGCGAAGTCTTCAGCCAATCCGGTGATCGTGAGCGGCGATTTCAATGCCGGCGACGTATCGGAGCGCGGCCTGCATTCGAAGAGCCAGCAGGAATTGCTGCTGCGCATCTATACGAAAAACGCCAACTCCTTCTATTACAGCCTGCTCCAGCAATATGCCAAGGACAAGACGGCGCTGGACAAATTCATCGCCGACTGGAGCCCGAAGAACGACGCGGCGATCGATGCGGCGACCATTCCCTCCGGCCTTTTCGAGGACGAGACCTATCCCGTCGCCGGCAACACGCCGCAGACGATGAATGTCCTCAAGAAGCAGTTCATGCTTCTCCAGACCGACCGCGAAAGGGAGCAGTTCAAGCCCCACGAACTCAATGACGGCAGCGTAACCTGGCCGTCGGCGGGCGAGGACGATACGAACACCTGGGGCAGCTGGCACCGGGTGAAGATCGATCACTTCCTGGCCTCACGGCCGTTCGGCAAGTGGTACACGATCGCAGATGACCCCAACGATCCCTATCTGGGTGTCATCCGTGACGTCTATGTGACCAAGCCTGATGGCACCAAGGCGCCCCTGTCCGACCATGATCCGGTCGCCCATGAATTCAAATGGATCGGACCGAGCCTGCAGACCTATCAGCAGACGGTCAACGGTGCACAGGTCGACAAGACACGTCTCGTATGGGGCAAGGACGCCACGACCTTTGCCGGTAACGGCAAGGAATTCTACCTGTCGCGCAACAACATGCGCCGCGACGTCTATCTCGGCCAGGTTTCCGATGYGGACGGCAAGCCGATCCTGACCGGCCTCACCGAGGCCGAGAAGAAGACCTTGCTCGACTGCAAAAGCAAGGATCCGCGCTTTGCCCAGGCCATTATCGACTACTGCATCGACGATCACAGTTTCATCGGCGAGACATTGGTTACTGATGGCGGCACCGTTATCGTCGACGAGGACCTGGCTCTCGGCGGCACCGAGGCGAACCTGCGTCTCGATAATGGCGCGCTGCGCATCGCCGGCACGGGAATGAAGAAACTTGACAGGTCTGTGGTCCTGGAATCCGGCGGCGGCACGCTCGATGTCGCCAATACGGCCAATGCCGTTGTCGTGGACCGGGCAATCTCGGGCGCAGGCAGTCTGACCAAGACGGGCCAGGGCACGCTCAATCTGACGGCGACCAATACCTATACCGGTGACACCAGCGTCAAGGGCGGACGCCTTGCGGTCAACGGCTCCATCGCAACATCGGGCATGACCACCGTCTATGACGGCGGCGTACTCGGCGGCAACGGCACTGTCGGCAACCTTGCCGTCGCGAATGGCGGCAGGATTGCGCCTGGCAATTCGGTCGGGACGCTGCACGTCGCCGGCAATCTCAACCTTGCGTCGGGCTCCGTCTACGACGTCGAAATTGACGAAACCGGCAGGACCGATCAGATCATCGTCACCGGCCAGACGGTGATTGCCGCGGGTGCGGCCGTCAATATCGTGGCGGGCGCCACCTACAAGCCGCTCACGAACTACTCCATTCTCACTTCGAACGCCGGCATCACCGGCTCCTTCGATGCGATCACCTCGAACTTCGCCTTCCTGGACCCCGGTCTGACCTATGGAGGCAACAGCCTGACGATGCGGCTGGAACGCAACGCTACGGCCTTCGCCGACGTCGCGACGACGTCAAACCAGCGCGGTGCGGCCTACGGTATCGACAGCCTCGGCTTCGGCTCCACCGTCTACGATGCGATCATATCGCTCGATGCGGAAAGCGCCCGTACGTCTTTCGCCCAGCTGGGCGGGGAAATCCATGCATCGACCTACAGTGCGCTGCTCGACAACAGCGACATCGTCCGCGACGGTGCATTCGATCGCCTGCGGTCGAGAATGGGCGTCACCGATCGGGCCGTGACCGAAGCCGAAATCGGCGCGGACACCCCTGCCGGCCGTGAGCAGGCGCTCGGTATCTGGAACAAGAGCTACGGAGCCTGGACGAAAAAGGACAGCGACGGCAATGCCTATGGCGTGGACCATTCCGCGGGCGGAATCATCGTCGGCGCGGACGGAACGCTCGGCAACGATTGGCGGGTCGGCGTGTTCGGCGGATATGGCCGCACGGCCGTTTCCATCGATACGCTGGCGTCGAAAAGCGACACCGATCAGATCGATCTCGGCGTCTATGCCGGCACCAATCTCGGTCCGGTCGGCATTCGGTTCGGTGCTGCCCATACATGGAACAGTATCGATAGCGCCCGTTCGGTCTTCCTCCCGACCTTCAGCGAGCGGCTGACCGCCGACTACAACGCCTCGACATCGCAGGTCTTCGGCGAAATCAGCTACCAGCAGTCGATCGGAACCGTCATGCTGGAACCCTTCGCCAATCTCGCCTATGTGAATTTCCGCAACGACGCTTTCTCCGAACACGGAGGCGCAACGGCGCTTTCCGTCGAAGGCACGACCCAGCAGGCGATCTTCACGGAAATCGGTCTCAGAGCCGCAACGGAGTTCAACCTGCAGGAAACGGTTGGAAGACTGCAGGGCTCGGTCAGCCTGCGTCATGCCAATGGCGATACCAAGCCAGAGACGAAGATGGCCTTTTCGGGCGGCAGCTCGTTTGACGTAAACGGTGCGCCGCTTGCGGAAAATGTTGCCGTGGTCAACGCCGGCGTGAATTTCGATCTCGGCTCGAACGCCGCCCTGGCCGTCTCCTATACCGGCCAGTTTGGTTCCGGCGCCAGCCAGAACGGCATCAATGGCTATCTCGGCGTCAGGTTCTGACGCCTTGCCGCATTATTCTTCCTGAATTAGTTTTCATCAAATGAGTTTTCACCCCGCACGCCGCTTGATAAGCGTTGTGCGGGGTTTTGATATGCTGAACACCCCGGAAAGGCCGGCACCACGATGCATTTTGCAGACAATCACGATGATGGCGGCAAGAAGGAGCGCCGGCAGGATTTTCTCATCCGTTATCTTGAGCAATATCAGTATATCTCGCTCGACGACATCGTCTCGCTCTGTTCCGTGACGGCGCAGACCGCGCGTCGCGATATCATGGCGCTGGAACGGCAGGGCAAGCTGCGCCGAACACATGGCGGGGCTGTCATTTCGCTTCCGATCGAAACCGGCATCTATCATCAGCGTCGCGTCAACAATGCCGAGGCCAAGCGCCAGATTGCCAACAAGATAGCCGAGCTTCTCCCGGACAACTGCTCGGTTTTCATCGACACCGGAACGACTTGCGAAGCAATTGCCCGGGCGCTCACGGTGCGCCGGAACCTTCGTGTCGTGACCTATAGCCTGAGAGTGGCGACGACCCTCAGCGAAAACACGGATTTCACGATAGCCGTTCCCGGCGGCTTCATCCGCAATGTCGATGCGGCGGTCTTCAGCGAAAATGCGCAGAATTTCATCCGGGCATTCAAGTTCGATTATGTCATCATCTCCGTCAGTGGCGTCGATAATGACGGCGACATAGGCGACGACGACTACGCCGAAGTGTCGGCTGTTCGCGCCGCCATGGGTCAGGCGGCCCGCGTCATCCTGGCGGTAGACAGCACCAAATTCGAACGCCGTGCACTCGTTCGTCTCGGGTCGATCTCCGAGATGGACATTGTCGTCTCCGAAGCGAGGCCAACCGAAAGGTTGCTGTCACTGCTGGACGGCAGCAAGACTGTCTATCAGGTGGCGAATATGGACAGCAATTCTTCAGGCCTCGTCGCAAAATCGGCGTGACATCCTGACGACAGCTCCGTTGCAAAGCCCCCTGGATCGGGAGCGGGCCGGCTCTCCTCTGATCGGCCCATTTCCGCACCGGAGCGCCCCTGCCCCCTCACATGCCGTTCAGGAGCCTGAACGCGATCAGCCACATCACGCAGGCGATGATGGTTTCGAGAATGCGCCAGGAAACCGGCCGCGAAAAGATGGGGCGAAGCCAGGCAGCACCATATCCAAGCGAAAAAAAGAACAGGAAGGAGCCGGTCACGGCGCCTGCGGCGAACGCCGCCTGATGCCCGGCAAAACGCGTCGAGATCGTGCCGAGCAGGATCACCGTATCGAGATAGACATGCGGATTGAGCCAGGTGAGCGCAAGGCACATGGCCATGGTCTTGCCGAAGCTCGCCCCCGCCCCGTTCGAAACCTGCAGCACGCCCGGTGACCGCACCGCCGAATACAGGCTTTTTGCCCCATACCAGATGAGAAATGCCGCCCCGCCATACCGCATGACCGGATCGAGCCAGGGCATGAGATCCACCACCTGTTTCAGGCTGGTAACGCCGATGACGATGAGGATCGCATCGGAGAGAGCACAGGCGAGGCAGACGGCAAACACATATTCGTTTCGCAGCCCCTGCCGCAGGACGAAGGCATTCTGTGCGCCGATCGCCACGATCAGGCTGAGGCCGGCGGCCAAGCCGGTGAAATAGGTCGTAAGGTCCATGATATCAGAGGTTTCCGTCCCGTTGCTGAGACGCTTCATAGACGGATCACCCGGATTAGGCTAATTAATCATCCTTACGTCAATTAAGCGCAACTTACCCATGATCGATTATCCCGCCCTTCGCGTGCTGCTCGCCGTCGTCCAGACCGGCAGCTTCGAAAAGGCCGCCGCCGTGCTGAACGTCACGCCATCGGCCGTCTCCCAGCGCATCAAGCAGCTTGAAGAGCGCCTGGGTGCCGCCCTCGTCGTGCGCGGAACGCCGTGCACGGCAACGGAAAAGGGCGACTGGCTCTGCCGCCACATGGAAAATGTCGGCATGCTGGAAAGCGAATTGCTCGAACACCTGCCGGCACTCAGCGACCGAGACAGTCCCGAGCAACGCGTCACGCTGCAGATCGCCACCAGCGCCGACAGCCTCGGCACCTGGTTTCTGGAGGCGATGGCGGATTTCTCGAAAAGCTCGAACTACCTCCTGAACATTTCCATCGACGATCAGGACCACACGGCCGAATGGCTCGAACGCGGCCGTGTCATCGCCGCCGTCACAAGCATGGAAAAGCCGGTCTCCGGCTGCCGCCGCTACTCGCTCGGCGCGCTACGCTACCACGCGACCGCCAGCCCCGAATTCGTCCGCCGCTATTTCCCTGACGGCGTCACCCCGCAAGCGCTTGCCCGCGCCCCGTCCATCACCTTCAACCAGAAGGACCGCCTGCAGGCGGAATGGATCCGCCGCACGTTYGCGACAGATATCAACGCACCGACGCACTGGCTGCCGACCGCACAGGGCTTCCTCGATGCCAGCCTGCTCGACATGGGCTGGGGCATGATCCCGACCCACCTGACTGAGGACCACATCAAGGCCGGTCAGCTCGTCGAACTGATATCAGGCACGCCTCTCGATGTCGTGCTCTACTGGCAGATCAGCCGTCTTGCCGCAGACCGGCTTACGGCCCTGACGCAGAAAGTGATCGAGGTGGCGAGACGGTCGCTGGTGTGAGGGTGACGTGCGGGTGCAAACAGCTGCTGCTTTGCGCCAAAAGCGGAGGTGGATGACATATCCACCAACCAGTGCCGGGAACTCTGGGCGGTCGTGCTAATCCCCACGCTATCACTACCTCGAAGGGCCAGATCCCAAATTTACCGAGAAACTGTCGTCTTTACTTCGGGCCGGTGCAGCTGACTAAATCCATTGAATATCCGCATTTGTTACCGCCGTACGTACTGTAGCGAGATACGGTAGAGGTGGTACAATTTGCCGCTGCCCAGACCTTCAGGCGCGCTTGCGCGGTAGCGCACGGCACCGCACTGGCAGCCGCCGCTCACTTCCATCTCGATGCGTTTCATCTTTTCTCCTTCAAGAGGCGGGTTGGGCTTCATCTCTTCCAGGTTTTCGTCTTCTGATCGTACCGGCTGAGGAATACTCTCTCGGTGGATCGCCGAACGGCTCTTCGCATGGATCATGCCGGACCACATGAATTCTCGGACGAACTCCGGGATAACCCGATTCCTGTTGCAATCGCCACTAAATTGCATTAGCTAATTCTTGAGGAAATATTCAAAGAAAAATTGAATACTGCAAAATCCACATGGAAAGGCGCAATTAATACGCCAACCGTGGCGGGATTTACTGTCTGCTTGCTATTGCAATCATCGTGCAACGAGAGCCGCATCGGTCGCGCCATCCGGAGGCGAAGAGGATCATGATAAAGACGGTTTACTTCGCAACCAATCGTCAGCCGCTGCTCGATCCCACAGATCCGCAGCATCAGCGGATCATCGGCTTCGGTTCCGAACTCGGGCCGACCAGCGGCATCGATGTGCGCTACGGAAGCGCCAAGGTCGACGTCAATCTGTCGAAGAAGACGAACGTGCTCGTGCCGGGCTCGCTCGCCGTTGCCAGTCAGCAGCTTCTCTTCGCCGAGGGAGAGGCGCCGACGCTCGGCAGCGACACGATCTTCGACGCCATCCGCGCCTCGATGAAGACCGACAACAAGCCGACGATCGCCTTCATCCACGGCTTCAGCAACAGTTTCGTCGATTCCGTCGAGCGCGCCGGCTGGCTGAGCGCCTTCTACGGTCTCGACGTCAACATATTCGTTTTCTCCTGGCCGTCGATTGCCGCGCTCCTGCCCATACCCACACCGTTTGGCGATTACGCCCATGACCGAAGGACCGCGGAGGCATCGGGCATGGCGATCGCCAGAACCCTGCGTCGCCTGAGCGACTTCGTCGACAAGCTCAGTCAGGAAGAGCGCTGCGATCAGGCCATTCACCTGATCTGCCACAGCATGGGCAATTATGTCATGCGAAACGCGCTGCAGGCGCTGATGAAACTGCCCGAACCCGCCTCCCCGACACTCTCGGCCGTCAATGCCATGACCTCGCTTGACGGCGCACCATCATCCTCCCTGCGCCGCTATTTCGACAAGGTGATCCTGGCTGCCGCCGACGAGGATGCCGACGCCTTCGACGACCCCCAGAAATTCAAGTTCCTGCCGCGGATCTGCAGGTCGATCACCGTCTATTATTCGGAGAAGGACTGGATTTTGAGCACGCTCAGCAGCGGCACGAAATTCAACGGACCGCGCCTGGGCGCCGAAGGCCCCGACAATATGGGCACCATCAGCGACAAGGTGACGGCCGTCGATGTCAGCGCCATCCTCGCCCCATCGGAGCCGGAGAACCACCAATATTACCGCGTCTTTCCGCAGATGCGCGACGACATAAAGGCGGTCCTTACCGGCACGCCGCCCGAAAAGATCGCCAATCGCCAGGCGATCGGGCAAGCCAGGTGGCGGATCGTCAAGAGGGCTGGAAGAGGCGGGTAAGCAACAGCAGACCTGCCGCAACTTACGAAAATCCGAAATTGCAGAATTAAGGACGACGAAACATCCAATCTTCCACGTGTCTCGATCAGAGGGGGCGTCGATGGCAATCGAATTCGTAATCGAACGCAGTGACAGGACCTACAAGGCAAGAGCAGACGGCGCGGCAGCGTTTTTCATCGGGCTGTCGACCCATTTCCGGGACAGGAGCTCGGGCGAGGATTTCCACGGGCTTTTCAACGTTCCGACAAACGGGCTTCCGAAGCTGCTCTATTCCGCCGCGGATCAGAGACCGGCATTCGGATTCTGGGCTGATTTCATTGAGCCGACCTCGAAATGCGAGGGCGGCAACTACCTGACGCTCAATACCTATGATCGCGCCAAATTCACCTTCGGCTTCGGCCAATTTGCGGCGCATGTGCCGGACGGCGATTTTGTCGTCTACTTCCGCGACATGCTGGGGCGACCCGAGGCCAGGGATTATTTTCCGGACCTGATGGTCAAAGGCGGCCGGATCGTCAGGCTCTCGACAATCGGGGAAGCTCAGCTCGAAAACGCGAGCTCGACGAAGCCCCTGATGAATTACCTCAATCCGACGACCACGCATATCGAGGATGACGAAGTCGTCGCATCCGCCAAGTTCATACACTGGACCGCCAACCATGCGGCCGCCCAGGCATTGCAGGCCTTTCACATGATCGGGACATTCAAGGACAAGATGGCGGCTGCGGACCGAAATCTCGGGCTCGACGGGCGAGCCGCGGATCGATGCGCCATCATCTGTGACATTCTGCACCAGGGACGGGCAAAATATCCGGCGATCCGCCAGGCGCTTGGGACGGGTACGCGGGATGCCTTGCTGGCACTTGGCTCGATTGCCTATCCCGACCGCATCAAGACCTTGAAGACCGCTCTGGATAAAGCCGGAGCGGTCCTGACCGGCAAGCATTGGAGCGCATCGAAACAGGATTTTGTGTGAGGGAGAGCGCCATGTCGTTTAACGAGGAACTTGTCAAAGTCACGTCTGACGAATGGGAAAGATGGGGATTTTCCGCAGCCCCCCTTCACAGGCCGAAGGCAATCGCGGGGCTGGAGGGAAAGCAGCCCTTTGTGGGATTTGTGCATGACTACTGGGTGGTGGTGAACCGGCCTGAGCGCAACGGCCTGACAGACAAGCCATGGTCTGCCGCTTTCATCTCATTCTGCTTCAAGACGGCCAATGCCGGAGACGATTTTCCCTACAGCGAAGGCCACTACGGCTATTGCCAGAAGATCCTGAAGGGAATGAGAGCCGGAAATCCCAAAATCACGATCGAGAAACCGGCAGAGACCGATCTGAAGCTCGGAGACCTGATCTGGGCCGGCCGATCGGGCACGGGATGCGGCACACCACCGCAAAGCTTTGACGGCGCGCTGACGGCGCTTCGAAAGAGGGACGGCTTCTTCTGCAGCCATGCCGATATCGTCGTCGCGATCCGCCCCGGCGAAGTCGACGTCATCGGCGGTAACGTGTCGGACTCCGTGACCAAGACGACCTATGTCACCAACAATGGCAAGATCGCGGATCCGCGTCACGCCTGGGTCGGCGTTATCAGGAATACGCTCTGAGCTTTTGAAACGACGCATCACGCCTTCCGAAAATCGGCTCCGATTTCCGGGCCGATACTGTTGGCGAAGGCGACGAATGAGCCCGCTCACCTTCCCCATCTGGGTTTTGAACCTGGAGTCAGCATTCGGGCGCGGCTGGCAGGCGGAGCTTTATGCTCATCAAAAAACCCCTCCCCAACCCCTCCCCACAAGGGGGAGGGACTAACCCGAGGCGCCCGCATTGCTCCTTCCAAAACGTCGAAGAAGTGGAAAGCGAGTGCGGCAGTCTAAGCCCCTCCCCCTTGTGGGGAGGGGTTTGGGGCGGGGTCTTTCTCCCCAGCACAATCGCCCTCAAGAAACGACGCGAACCTGTTTCAGCCGTCGCGTCGGGTACATCCATTTTCGTCACGATCTGCACCTTCTCCGCCCACTTGGCGCAGCTCATAAACAATGCCATACCGAACGCCACGACGGAGCCATCGATGACCGGGACCGCTTCTCTTCACACATTTGCCATCGGCGATGTCCACGGGCGTGCCGACCTGCTGGAGGAGATGCTGTCAGGCATTGCCGGCAAGGCGCGTGACGAGACGATCGACTACCGGATCGTCTTCCTTGGCGACATCATGGACCGTGGGCCGGAGAGCCGCAAAGCGCTGGATCTCGTCATCGCGACGCTGCGCGACAGGCCGGGCTCGAAACTGATACGCGGCAATCACGACGCCCTCCCTCTTCAGATCCTCGACGAGATGGACCCGGCCGTTCAGGCAGATCTTGTGAACCACTGGCAAGACCTCGGAGGCAGCGAGGCGATGCTGTCCTACGGCCTGCCCCGTGGGGCAGCCATCACCGCAGACGAGATCCGCCGCAGGTTTGGAGACGAGCGCCTGCAATGCCTGCGCGCTGCGGAACGCTATGTCGAACTCGACCACCACATCCTCGTCCATGCCGGCCTGAAACCCGGCATTCCCCTGGCCGAGCAGGATGCGCACACGCTGACGTGGATTCGCGGCGAGTTCCTGAACGCCAGCGCCTCGTTCGGCAAGATCGTCGTCCACGGGCACACGATTACCGCAAGCGAACGCGTCGAGATTTTCCCGAACCGGATTGCCATCGATACCGGCGCCTTCGCGACGAATATCCTGTCCGCGCTTCACATCAGCCCTTCAGGTGATGTCGCGGTGCTGCAGGTAGCGGAAGTCCGCCCCGGTTCGTGCCATTTTCAGGAAGGCAGGCCCCTCAAGCGGTCTCATGATGATGCGGATATGCTTTTCTAGGATTGGGCAGAGCGAGACGGGGTGAACGGGGTCAATTCGGCTCTCGTCTGAACGGCACGAGATTGGACGCAGAACCCTTCGCAAGATCCGGGCCGGCAAGCTCGCCCGGTTCCGCGCGCCAATCCGCCGTGATTTCCAGCCTGCGCGGGCTCGCCGGCATCTGGTCGCTGAAATAGCGCGTCGGCGTTGTTCCGAGCATGCGGCGGAACATGGCGATGAAGGCGCTGACGCTTTCATAGCCGAGATCGCCGGCAATGACGGTCACGAGCTGCCCTGCCGCGAGCCGCTGCAGCGCGACGCCGATATGCAGTTGCTGACGCCAGCGCACGAAGGACATGCCCGTCTCCCGCTGGAACAGGCGGCTGAGCGTCCGGTTGCTTGCGCCGACCCGTGCACCCCATTCGTCTATGGTGAACCGCAACCCGGGCTCGGCGACCATCGCTTCGGCCAGCCGCTGCAGCCGGCGGTCAGTGGGCATCGGCAGATGAATCGGCTCGAGCGGTGCTGCCCTCAGCTCATCGAGAAGCACGCCAACCAGACGGTGAAGCCGCTCCGGCTCCATCTCCGGACTGTCGGGGCGCGGCTCCAGGCGAAAAATCAGTTCGCGCAGGAAGGGCTGGACAAAGAGAATGCCGCATTCGTCCTTCAGGCCGCCGGTCAATCTCGCGTCGACATAGAGATTGCCGATCTTGACATGGCCGCAGACGCGGCCGCTATGGGAGGTGCCGCCCGGGATCCACAGCGCGCAGTTCGGCGGCACCGTCCAGACACCGCCGGCCGCCCTCATCGTCAGCACGCCGCTCATCACGTAAAGCAGTTGCGCCTTGCCGTGGCGATGCGGCTCGGACTCGCCAACGAAGGTCGTCTCGGTGATGAAACTGAAGGCCGGGCGCGACACCTCGTCGATCACGGAGGGGTCAAATCTATCCTGAATATTCATTGCCGATCCTCACAGGCAAACTCAACCGACGGCGTATTGCTCTATCACAGAAGCCGGAGGTCAGAGTAACCACGCATCGTCCCTGCTGCCGATGAGGCTCCGTCCCTTCCGCTCCGCCTCCGCTTCGTTCGCCGCAAAGACGATCGCGAAGCCAAACGCCTTTCCGGCCGTGACAGCCGCGATCTTGATCGCTGGCGACATCGGCCTGCCGCCATCGATGACGATCATGCCGCGGCAATAGGCCCTCATCCGGTCCTTGATCTTCTTGAAAAACAGCGCCCGCTCCTTGCGCTTCTCCTGCGTCTCCTCCTCGTGATCGTCAGGCGCGTGATCCGTGACGAGCACGAACGGCCGCCGCTCCTCCAGCAGGGCCTCGATCTGATCATTGATGGAAGCCTCTTCATCGGCATTGGTGCGGATGAAGACGACGGGGAGACGGGAACGATCCAGAAGCACGGGCAGCGGCCTTTCGAAATGGAAGCAAGTGGGGCGAGACTAGCATTCCGGATGGGGGCCGGATTTCGCGAAGCTGCCAACAAATGTTCTGGATCGGCCAAGTTTTGCGAGGGAGTTCGGGATTGCATCTGCAAAATCTAGCCGACCCGCGAAAAGCCTGCTCCTTTCAATATCTCCTGTCCCTGATCGGATAGGAGAAAATCGCGCAGTTCTCTCGCATCGTTCGGAGCGCCCTTGCACAGCCCTAAACCATATTCGACCTTGGGAGAGAATTCCGCCGGGATTTCGACGACGCGGAAAGCCGGATCGGCCTCCAGCAGCCGGGCGTTGGAATAATAGCTCAGGAAAAGGTCAGCTTCGCCGTCAGCGATCAGATAACCGCCATCCTTGCCGGGCGGTGTCGGCGGCGAATTGCGGCCGCCGACCAGTTGCCGCGCGCGAGCTTTCAGCGCGACGCCCATGCCTGGATGCTTCGCCTCCACAAGGTCGAAAACTTCAAAAGCATAGTCCCCGGAAGGATCGTCGCCTGGCGTCGACGTGCCGATCTTCACCGCAGGATCTGACAGGATGTCGAGAAAATTCTCCGTCGCGAGGCCGAGATCGGCGCGTGCGATCACGCAAAGCCGATTGCGCGCGAAGCAGATAGGCTCTTCCGTGATGCCGAGAGAAGCGAGACGTCGCGGATGCGCCATATTGGCCGAAGCAAAAAGATGGAATGCTTCGCCCGCCTCGATCCGCTCGCGCAACAGGCCGGCAGGTCCAAGTGACAGCGAAATCCCGATACCCGTCATCTGCCCGAAAGCGCCAATGATGGCAGGAAATACATGCCGCATGCTGCCAGCGGAGAGCACCTTCACGGATTGGGTCATCAACGTTCGCCTTTTCGATCTCTTTGCCGGAAGAGCGGTACGAAAGCGGTTTCTTCACGCTCACCGCTGCCGAGGCGTGCTGACAGGATCGGAATGCCATAAAGGGCTTCCAGATGGGCTTCCGTCATCACCTTTTCGGTTGCGCCAAAGATGGTTCTCGTCTGTGGCAGCATGAGCAGCACCTTGTCAGCCACGGCGACTGCGTGGTTGGGCTGATGGGTGGTAAAGGCAATGGCGAGCTTTTCACGGTCGGCCAATTCGCTGAGCAGGGAGAGCACGACATCCTGATTTTTCAGGTCGAGTGCGGAAGCCGGCTCGTCGAGCAACAGAACCGCATTCTCACCCGCAAGCGCACGGGCAATCAGCACGAGTTGGCGCTCGCCGCCGGACAAAGCCTCGATATTGCGCGACGCGTAGTCGGCCATGCCGGTGGCGCTGAGTGCCTCCATCGCCTTTTCCACATCGCGCTTTCGCGGCGTCTGGAAAACCGGGATATGCCGGGCGCGGCCCATCAGCACCACATCCAGCACCGAATAGGGAAAGGAGCCGATGAATTCCTGTGGTACGAAGCCGGTGCCCCGATTGAGTTCCATCCGGCCGGAGGTTGGCTTCAGAAGTCCCGCCAGAACCCGCAGCAATGTCGATTTGCCGCGGCCGTTCGGCCCCAGGATAGCGGTGATCTCCCCTGCTCTCAGGTCGAAGTCGAGATTGCGCAACTGCCAGCGCTCGCCGTCATAGGACTGGCTGACGGCCTCGATGCGCAGCATGACCGGATCAGAATCCACGTGCGCCTCGCTGGGTCTGTTTCAACACCAGCGCGAAGACCGGCGTGCCGATCAGCGCGGTCAGGATACCGAGCGGGATTTCCGTGGCTGTGGCAGTGCGGGCGACGGTATCGATTATCAGCAGGTAGAGCGCGCCGATGATCAACGAGGCCGGCATCATCACCCGGTGATCGGGGCCGACCAGCATGCGCGCCATATGCGGCACGACCAGCCCGACCCAGCCGATAATGCCGCTGACCGCCACCTGCGCCGATACGATGCAGGAGACGAGGATCAGGATCAGCCAACGGAGCGGCTCGACATTGACGCCGAGGGCGCGGGCATCCTCATCGCCGATGGAGAGCAGATTGATGCGCCAGCGCAGGCCGAGCAGCAGCAAGCTGCAGATCAGAACGGGTGCGGCGATCAACCCGAACTTCTCCCAATTGCCGGTGGCGAAACTGCCGAGCAGCCAGAAGACCATGGCCGGCAGCTTGTCTTACGTATCGGCAAGATATTGGACGAGGCTCACCAGGGCGCCGAAGAAGCCGGTGACGACGACACCGGCCAGTACCAGCGCCAGGATATTCCGCCGCGCGACGATACCGTTCAGCGCATAGACCAGAACCAGTGCCGAAAGCCCGAAGACGAAGGCCGAGCCAAGCAGCCCGTAACGCGGAAAGCCGAAGAGGATGGCGAGCACACCACCGAAGGCAGCACCCGAGGAGACGCCCATTACCTGCGGCCCCACGAGCGGATTGCGGAACACACCTTGCATCGTGGCGCCGGAGAGTGCGAGACCCGCGCCGGTCAGAAGCGCCAGCAGGATGCGCGGCATGCGCACTGTGAAGACGACATTTGCCTCCGTCGGCGTTACCGGTACGTCCGGCGGGGAAATCGGCGCCCGAAGGATCTCGATTACCCGCGCGAACGGAATGTCGTAACGGCCTATGCCAAGGGAAGCGACCGCGACGAGCGCCAGAATGACCGACAGGATGGCGATGATCACGGATGGCGGGCGTCGCGGGAAGACGTCGTCACTCATTGCGCAGGGCGATAGTCGGTGCGGTAAAACTCCCTGTAATAGGCATCCGCTTCCTTCTGCATGTCGATATCCTTGAACCGCTCGGGATAAAGCTCCTTGGCCATCCAGAGCTCACCGAGCGACATGGCTTCCGGCATCGGATAACCCCATGCCTTGGCATATTCCGGCATCAGGTAGACCTTGCCGTCCTTGACGGCATCGATCGTCTGCCAGGAAGCACCCTTCCTGATCTCGTCGACGACGGCCGGATAACGCTCCTGGACGAAGATGACAGCCGGGTTCCATTTCAGGACGTCTTCCATCGACACCTGCTTGAAACCGGCGATCGAGTTCGCAACGTTGCGGGCGCCGGCGCGCTCCATCATCAGGCCGGTATATTTGCCGCGGCCATAGGTGGAGAGGTCCGGATTGGCCATGTAGGTGGCGACGCGCTTGTCTTCCGGGATGTCGGCGAGCCGGTCGGCAACGAGCTTGCGGGTCTTCTTGGTGACCGCGATCATCTCCTCGCCCTTTTCCTTGCGGTCAAGCACGTCGGCGATCAGCCGCACGCCGGTCGCGAAACCGGCGTCGATCGCAGCCGGCTCGTCCTTGACGCTCGGATTGAGCTTGACGGCTTCCGCCGGCGGCACGTCGAGCAGCGAGATGGCGACGACGGCAAGGCCGGCATCCTCGATCTGCTTGACCATGTCGGCCGGCGCGTAGTTGGTGACGAACACCACATCCGGCTTCAGCTTCAGCAACTCCTCGATATTGACCTTGGTGAGGCCACCCGGCATGGCAAGGTTCGGAAGCTGCGGTGCGAGACGCACATAATTGGCGCCGAGCTGCTTCTTCCACTCGYCGAGTACACCGACCACCTTGTCCATCGCATCCATCTGCACGGCGATGTTGAGCGTCTGGTGTTGCAGGATGACGACACGGCTGACGACATCCGGGATGTCCACCTCTCTGCCGATCTGGTCGGTAACCAGACGGTCGGCCCAGGCCGGGGCAGATAGCAATAAACCACTGATAGCAATGGCGATTTTCGCAACGAAAGCGAGACGGGCGATCATGGGCATAGGTTCTCCAGGATGAAGCCGACCGCTAGCATGATATTCGGCCGTATACAACGGCGTTATATTCGGATGAATATGTCGATCACGCGGGAACAAGCTGGCCGATGACCTGTTGATGGTCTGTCAATCGGCGGGCAAAGCGGCACGCGCCAAAGCGCGGGTCCGGTTATTGTCGCGAAGAAGCTTACCGGCAGACCGCAGTTGCGCTTTAGCTCTCGACGAACGCCCCGCCCCTGGGATGACGGAGGAAAGGTGGAGCCCGATCAAACCCCTCCCCACAAGGGCGGGAGGGACTCCTCGTGGCACCCGCCTCACTCCTCCAGAAACGTCAAAGATGTGGAAAGTGGGAGAGGCAGGTTAAGCCCCTCCCCCTCGTGGGGCGGGGTCTTGTTTCTTCGGCGCCGCGACTCTTCAACGATCGAACGCACACTCAGTTCATTGACTTGAACGTTTCAAAGATCAGCGCTCTCAGCCAACGATGAACGGGATCTGCATCCATCCGCGGGTGCCACGCCTGGACGATGTCGAAACCCGGCACGGCGACCGGCAGGTCAAACGTCCTGATCTGGCTTGTTGCGGCGGATTTGCGATAAGAATTCGGAATCGCGCCGATCAAATCGGATGCCGCCGCAACCGCGATCACTGCTGGAAAGCTTGGAACGATCAGTCTGACATCGCGGTAGACGCCGAGTTCGGCGAGCGCCCTGTCGACCGGACCGGCAAAATCCGCGTGCGGTGAGAAGAGTACGTGGCCCCAGGCGGCATAGCTCTCGACCGTGATCGGATCTGCATCGAAAATCGGGTGTCCTGTCCGTGCAAGACCCACATACCGGTCTTGAAAAAGGGTCTGGCAACGTAGTTCCCCGCTCTCCGTCGGCAGGACGCCGATATCCAGATCCACGGCCGCGTCTCTCAAGGATTGAACGTCCTTGTCCGATCGCGGCGCAAACCGAAGCCTTATGCCTGGTGCCGCGTTCGCCACAGCAGCGCTCAGGCCCGCGGCAAAAATAAGCACGAACGCCTCATTGGCACGGATGGTGAAATCGCGGCGCACCTCGCGGATTTCCACTGTTGACGGCGGACTGAGCACCGCTTTCACAGCTTCTTTCAACGAATGCACGTCTTCGGCAATCGCCAGGGCATGGGGCGTTGCGACCATGCCGCGCCCGGCCGGCACAAGGATCGGATCGCCGAGCGCAGCCCTCAAGCGTGACAGCGTCCGGCTCATGGCTGACGTACTGAGGCCAAGCCGGCGCGCAGCGGCCGATACGCTTTTCTCGCGCAGCAGCGCATCCAGAGCCACAAGGAGGTTGAGGTCGAGATCGGACATGACTCAGTTTACTCATGCAAGGCGTTTTATGCAACAGTCGTTTGACTTCGTTGCGTCTGGCGCTCGCAATCGGCAAGGCTTAACTAGTAGGCCATCCGATAACGATTGGGAGTTTCTCAATGTCCCTCGCCTCCACCGCATCGATTTCTCAGGATGGCCCGGCATCGCCTCGACAATACATGGCCATCACACTCATCCTTCTCTCAGCTGTTCTTGTCGTTCTGGACGGCGCCATTGCCAACGTCGCCTTGCCCTCGATCGCGCTCTCGCTGCACGTGGAAGCGGGCAGCACCGTATGGGTCGTCTCAGCCTATCAGCTGGCCGTGCTGGTCGCCCTTCTTCCGTGTGGCGCGCTCGGGGAAATCTACGGCGCGCGGCGGGTCTTCCTGATCGGCGTCGCGCTGTTTACCGCGGCTTCGGCTGCCTGCGCCTTCGCGGGCGACCTTTCCCTGCTGATCCTTGCCCGTTTCGCGCAGGGCCTCGGCGCGGGCGCGATCATGGCACTTGCCATGATGAACCTGCGCTCGGCCCTGCCGCAGCACATGCTCGGTCCGATCATCGGCGTCAATGCCATGGTCATCGCGATTTCTTCCGCTGCCGGTCCAGGCATTGCCGGCGCCATCCTATCCGTCACGACCTGGCCCTGGCTTTTTGCGGTCAATATACCGCTCGRCATCATCGTGCTGCTCAGCGGCGGCCTGCTGGGCAAGATCCAGGGCACGAAGCGAAAGCTGAACGTCAAGGCCTTGCTGGCCAACACATCGATGTTCATCCTCTTCTTCTGCGGCACCGACCGGATAGCGACTGCGCCGGCAAGCGGCACGCTCCTCATTGCCGCCTCGGTAGCTTGCCTTGTCATCCTGCTGCGCCTGGAACGCAAAAGCGATGCTCCGATCATTCCGACGGATCTCCTGGCGGCACCCGCATTCCGCGTGGCGGTCATGGCCTCGGTATCCTGCTTCTGCGGCCAGATGCTGAGCTACATCGCGCTGCCCTTCTATCTCCAGAACAGGCTGCACATGACTCCGGTTCTGGCCGGTCTCTACATGATGCCCTGGCCGGTTGCGACCGCGATCATCGCGCCATTTTCGGGACGTCTTGCAAACCGCGTCAAGACCGCATGGCTTTGCGCGACAGGCGGCGCGCTGCTGGCTGCCGGCCTCCTTGTGGCGGCTCTCTGCCCGCCCGATCCGAGAGGCATCGCGTTTCTGGTCGGCACGGTGATTGCCGGCCTGGGTTTCGGCCTGTTCCAGACGCCGAACAACCGCATTCTGCTTCTCTCGGCTCCGAAAGCCAGAAGCGGCGCGGCAGGTGCGATGCAAGGCACTGCACGGCTTCTCGGCCAGACCCTGGGCGGAATCTCCATGTCGCTCATCTTCGCGACATTGCCGCTCTCTGCCGCGCTCGAATTTGCGGTCRTCCTTTCGGCTGGCTGCGCGGCAATTGCCAGCCTGGTCAGCCTGAGCCGCGCCCGCTACGAACTGACGGGACAATCTGGAGCGAGCAGTCGATGAGCATTCTGTTCGCCAGGAGCCGAAAGCATTCCTTCGTTCCCAAAGCAATTCCAGCAAAAGTGTGTAGCGGTTTTGCGTCCGGAATTGCGTGAAAACAAAGAGATAGAGCATTTCCGTGATTCGGAGATAACCGGAAATGCTTTAGTCAGGCCGATCCCGCAGAACCCTCGCATGCCGACCGCAGCATCCCGAACAGCCAGCTCAGGCCGGCATCCATCATCGCGGCGCGCGGGGCGACCGCGCTCAGCTTGAAACGCGGCAGCGGCAATGGAGCATCCACCGTCACCAGGCCGAAGCGCGGGGCGTAGAGTGCGGCGAAGCGGCGGGGGACGGCGACCAGCATGTCGCTGTCGCCGGCGATGGCGAGCGCGAACATGAAGTTCGGCACCGTCAGCGCCATCCGCCTGTTCAAGCCCCGCTGTTCAAGCGCCGTGTCGACGAAACCGTGCGGGTCACCACCAAGCGAAACGACCAGATGCCGCATCCCGACATAGCGCTCGAGCGTCGCCTCCCGCGCGAAGGCATGGCCGGCGCGCATGGCAATGACGAAATCCTCTTCGTAGAGCGTGAGACTATGAAAGCGCGCCGGAATATCATCGGCAGGCACCACTGCGATATCCATGGCGCGGGCTTCCAGATCGGCAAACGCATTGCGCCAGGCCCGCGCAGGCGAACTCTCGCCCTGTTCCGGCAGCAGCTGGCGTATGCTGATATCGACCCCGGGTGCCGTCCTTTCCAATCCGGCAAGCAGCGCGGACAGGAAGACCGCGGAAACGCCATCCGGCGCCCCCAGCGTGAAACGGCGGCTCGACCTTGCCGGATCGAAGGGCTCGGCCGTCGAAATCACGCTTCGCACCCGGGCAAGGATATCGGCGACAGGTGCTGCCAGCTCAACCGCGCGCGCGGTCGCCACCACGCCTCTGGGCGTCCTCACGAAGAGCGGATCGTTGAGCATGCGCCGCAGGCGTCCAAGCCCGTGGCTGACGGCTGATGGTGAGATGTTCAGCCGGTCGGCGGCGCGGCCGACATGGCCCTCCTCGATGACGGCTTCGAAAAGCACGAGGAGATTGAGATCGGCCCGCGAAAGATCAGTTTCATTCAGCATATCGCTGAAATCATATCATTGGCTTCAGCATCGGGAAACGGGCATGTCTGAAGCACGGGTTTTGCAACCGCGTTTCCGAACCCAGCCTTGCAGAGGAACATGCCATGTCGCCGTCTCGCCGATCCCTCCTCGTTGCCGGCCCGGCCGGTCTCGCCTCCCTTGCCGCCGGTGCAGGCGGCAGCCGGGCGGCTCTGCAGGCGCCTGATCTCGCCCTGATATCGGAGAAAGCCAATGCCGCGCTGATGCGCGGTGATGTCGCCACCTACCGGACGCTGGTGCCGCGCACGCAGGATTTCACCCTCATGTCACCCTTCGGTGGCACGCCATCGCGCGAGGCCGACATCACCGAGAAGACCTGGGATGGCATGAGCCGCTTCTTCAGGAACGGCACGCTGAAACAGGATCTTATCCAGACCTATGCCGGCACCGACATGATCGTGCTTGTCGTCGTCGAGCGCGCCAATGTCGAAGTCGGCGGCCTGCCCGCACAGGATTGGGCACTGCGTGTAACGCTCGTCTATCAGCGCGAGGGCGGAGAGTGGCGGCTTGCGCACCGCCACGCCGACCCACTCCGCCATGCCATCACCCTGCAGCAATCGGCAGCACTCGGGCGCGGCGCTGCAGCCTGACGATTGCTTTGCGCCGGGGGCGGACAAGACACAAAGGGAGCGAGGCACCCTGCCCGCCCCCTCTCCCCAAGTTCAGTTGCCGGCAACCGCGTCCCTGAACTCTGCCAGATCACGGTTGAAGCGCGGCGCTTCTTCCAGGAAGGGCGCATGCCCCGATTTCGCGTAGATCTTGGTTTCGACTGCCGGATTGAGCGACCGGGCGCGTGCGATGCTCGGCTCCACATTCACCAGATCGTCCTTGCCGCCATAGAGCAGCAGCACCGGCACGCGCACCTTGGGCAGGGCTTGGGCGGCGGAAACGGTCATCGACGGGACGGTCCGCGTCATGACCCAAGAGGCCATCGCGGCATTGGACAGCAAGCGCTCGAAGGTTGCCGTGTCGGGTTTCGTCGCAAAACACAGAGCCAGGAAGGTCTTCACCGCATCGAGATGCACCTTCAGATCATCCGAAGCCATGCCTGCATAGACATCGGGATGGGATGTGATCAGCGCGGCATTGAGTTCGATGACGCCATCGACATAGACGATCCCGCCAATGCCGTCGTCTCCATAGGTGGCAAGATAGTTTGAGATAACGACGCCGCCGAGCGACCAGCCGACGAGAACAGGCTCTTTCGCACCCGTCGCCTTCAGGACCGCCGAGAGATCGTCCGCCCAGCGGCGCCCGTCGCGATAAGCTTCGGCATCATCAGGCTTGCCCGACAGGCCATGGCCGCGCATGTCGTAGCTGATCAGCCGATAGTTCCGCAGTTTGGGGCTGGCGACCTGCATGTCCCAGTTCAGATGGCTGCCGAGCAGGCCGTGGATGAAAACGATCGCCGGACCGGCGGGATCGCCCGATTCCTGAACCGCGATCTCGACGCCGTCAGGCGCCTTCACCGTGTAGTCCTTCTCCGCCGCCATCGCCATGGAAGACAGGCCCAGCAGCAGGACCACGACTAAAATTCCGCGCATTATTTTCACCATGCTAAAATCCTTATTTTTAGTGATCACTACAAACTAGCGGCTTGCCTTTTGCTGTCAAGCAGTCTTTAGTGATCACTATGGATAAGGTTGTGAAAACACGCCGCAACGGCCCGCGAAGCTTCGACAGGGATCAGGCGATCGATATCGCCATGCGCCTCTTCTGGAGGCATGGATACGAAGGTGTCTCGCTGAATGACCTGACGGCCGCAATCGGCGTCGCGCCCCCAAGTCTCTATGCGGCTTTCGGCAGCAAGGCGGGGCTCTACCGCGAGGCGCTCGATCGCTATTTCGGGCTGCGGGGGGCGTTGTGGCATATCAGAACGACCACGACCCTTCAGGAGACGATCGAGACGCTGCTGCACAAGGCGATCGATGCCGTTACCGACCCCGCGGGAGAGCGCGGCTGCATGATATCAAGCGGCATGATCCAGTGCGGGCCTGACCATGCGGACCTGGCGCGCGAGATGGCAGAGCAGCGAAACACGATGCGGGAGACGATCGCAGAGACGCTGGGGCAGTGGCTGGACCAGGAACGCGCAGTTTCCCTTGCCCGCTATCTTGTGGCCGTCATGCAGGGATTGTCCGTCCAGGCACGTGACGGCGCCTCGCGGCAGGAACTGCAACAGGTCTCGGACGAAGTCATCGCCGGTGTGCAGGCCAGAGGCTTCAGCGAGATTTAGCGAGGCTTCCTGATCAAGTCGTTGGTGCCGTCAAAAACCCCTCCCCAACCCCTCCCCACAAGGGGGAGGGACTACCTTGGAGCACCGGCTCGCTTTTCCCGAAACGTCGAAAATTTGCAAGACGGGTGCGGCAGTTTAAGCCCCTCCCCCTTGTGGGGAGGGGTTTGGAGCGGGGTCTTCAGTCGTGAGGACGGAAGCCTACCTCTCCACAAACTCCCCGCCCCCGAACACCTCCGCAAGTATCGGCGGCCTCATTCCTTCTCCGCATCCTTGTCGCCATCAGACGCTTTCGGTTTGTTGGGCGAGCGCAGATTATCGAAGCCCATATAATGGTCGACGTCAGACGTATTCCATCTGCCGCCCAGATAGATGATCGCGATGGCTACGGCGAAGATGAACATGACATAGAGCGTTTCCATACCTGCGATGTAGCGCGCACGGCCGGTTTGGACAGCGTCCGGCGATATGCCGCCGCTGTCAGGCCATTGCCAGCTGGCCAGCGGGCGCTGCGCCATAAGCTTGCCGGCCGCCGACCCAGGTGCGCCGCACGGCGGGTGCCGCACCCTCGGGCCAATCGACCAGCACGAGGTCCGCCCGCTTGCCGACTTCGATGACGCCGCGATCGGCAAGCCCCGAGGCACGCGCCGGATTATCAGAGACGAGTGGCCAGAGCGCATGGAGCGGCGCCACGCCATCGGCCTTGAGCCTTGCAAGGCCGAGCAGCATCGCCGGATAGTAATAGTCCGAGGCGAGAATATCGCAGAGCCCTTCGCGGATCATGTCGGCCGCGCCAATCGAGGCGAGATGGCTGCCGCCGCGCGTGGCGTTCGGTGCGCCGAAGACGATGAAGTCACCGGCATCGCGGGCGGCCCGCGCAACCCGCCGGTTCATAGGGAATTCGCAGATCCGCGCGCCGCGCTGGCGGAAGAAATCGCGCGTCTCGATCTGGCTGTCGTCATGCGACAGCATCGGCGCGCCGGCGGCCTTTCCGAGTGCTGCCACTTCCTCGATCGCGTCAGGCACCTGCGGCCGGCGCTCCCACATGTTGCGCACTAGCGCCACCATATCCGCCACCGGGATCTTCGCCCGCTTGGCGCGTTCCGCCATCTTCTCGGCGAAGGCAGGCGTTTCGGGATCCACTGTCGGGAAGGCCGGATCGAGGTCGAAGGGCCGCTCCTGCAGCGGGATCGACGGATGCAGCATCACCATCGACGTGTGATCGTTAAAGGCAATCGACGGCAGGCGCGGACCGGCCAGCGCCTCGCGGATGAGATCGACCGCTTCGAAGCAGAAGGTTTCCCAGCGAAGCTGCACGCGATTGTCCACGGTCAGCCGCGGCGTGAGCGCATCGAGCGCACGCACGATGGCATAACCGGTTTCGACCGAGCGAAGCCCCGGCTCCCAGCTGAGCGTCAGCGCATGATAGGCCGTCGCGATGCCGTTAGCGGCAAGCTGGCGGTCGGTTTCGAGCAGCGCGGCAGGAACAGGCAGCATGGTGCCGGGCCGCGGCATGACCTGCCGCTCGAAGGCATCGCCATGAATGTCCACGAAAGCCGGACCGAGCAGATGGCCGCGTCCGTCAACGACATCAGCTCCGTCGCGCTGACCGTCGATACCGGTGATCCGGCCGTCTTCGATACGCACGGAAGCGCGCTCCAGRCGGTCTCCGAAAACCACGGTTGCGCCCTCGATGATCACTGYCGGATTGTTCTGCATGGGTCTCATTCCAGGAAAAAGAAGGCGCGGCAACTGAGTCCCTCGACAGGCTGCGCGCCGATCGCCGCTTCTAACCAGCGGATATGACAAATTTGCGAACGTCGCTGTACATCGGCGTTATTTGATCGCATGCGGCAGCGCTCATTCCTCCTGGCCGCAATCCGGGTTCCTCGTCCCGGGTGGAAGCTGCTTTACGGATATGCCCGTGAATGGCACGCTCAATGATAAGGCGACGCTTCGGCAGTTGCTGAACCATAGCCAGGAATTCGATCCCTCTGCATTCCTCCGCGCGGATCAGAGCAAGCAGCGGTAAGTTGATGGCCAAGCAGTCGGACAAGATCGGGTCGCCGCGGCGCAGACAGCGCAAGGGTGCCCCCGTCTCCCGGTCTGAATTCCTGCAAGGCCGGGACCGCGACATTGCCCTGATCGACAAGATGATCGCGCGGATCGACCAGGGCGGATCGACGCTCGTGATCAGCGGCGAGCCAGGGATTGGAAAATCCGCACTCCTCGAGCAGGCCAGGCATCGGGCGCGCGAGCGCGATCTGACGGTCTTGAGCATGACCGGCGTTCTGGCTGAGGTTCATCTGCCCTTCGCAGCGCTCGAGCAGGCGCTTCGCCCGCTGATGAAGGAGGCCGTCAACCTGGTTCCCCGTCAGCGATCTGCCTTGTTCTCCGCTTTCGGCATGCATGATGACACGGGCGCACCCGACATCTTTCTGGTGGCGCTCGCGGCACTGTCCCTTCTGACGGAAAGTGCGGCGCTGAAGCCCATCCTGCTCATTGCCGACGATGCCCAATGGCTGGACGAGGCGACCTATGAGGTGCTGGCCTTCATCTCACGCAGGCTGAGTTCGGATCCTATCGTTCTGTTCGCGGCCATGCGCGATGGCTTCGACCGCCTGTTCGACGATCCCTCCCACCTGCGGCTTCGGCTTTCGGGGCTTGGCGAAGCCGACGCCGGGCACCTGCTGGACGCCCATGCGCCTGATCTTTCGGCCGATCTGCGCAGCCGCTTCCTCGAGGAGGCCGCGGGCAATCCCCTCGCACTGCTGGAACTGCCGCGCGACAGGCGAGCGGCTGATATCAAGGATACGACATGGCTTCCGCTGACGGAACGCCTGGAACGCGCCTTCTCGTCCCGTCTGACCGATCTTCCCGCTGCAACCCGGATGCTGCTGTTCGTGGCGGCGGAAAACGACGGGACATCGCTCCACGAAGTCCTGCGCGCCGGAAAAGCCGTGTTGGGCGAAGAGGTGGATGTCAGCGCCCTGACGCCGGCCATTGCCGCCAGGCTGATCGACCTTGACGAAACGGAGGTGCAGTTCCGGCATCCGCTGGTGCGTTCGGCGATGCACCAGGCGGCAGATCTGACGACGCGGCACCGGATCCATGCCGCCCTTGCCGAGATCGTTCATCAAGAGCTGGACCGGCATTTATGGCATCGTGCGGCAGCGACGATCGGACCGGATGAAGAACTGGCGGGCGAATATGATGCCATGGCCGGCCGGGCCTTGCGCAAAGGTGCCGTCGCCATGGCAATCGAGGTTCTCGAAAAAGCGGCGGCACTGAGCAGCACGCCGAGAGCCAGCAGCGACCGTTTCCTGCGCGCCGCCGAGCTTGCCGCCGATCTCGGCCAGCCGGACCTGCTGGAGCGTCTGCTGCGCCAGGCCAATGTCAGCGAGCCTGATCCTGTCGCATCGGCGCGGATCGGTTGGTGCCGCGAGATGGGCCAGCCTCCGATGGTCAACGATCCCGGAAAAATCCCCAGTCTGGTTGGCCTCGCCGCTGAGGCCAATGCTGCCGGCGCCACGGATCTCGCAAGCAACCTGCTCTGGCGCGCCGCGCAGCGCTGCTGGTGGAGCAATGCGGACGGGGATCTTCGCAAAAGCATCCTGATGGCGGCAAACAGGCTAGAATTGCCCGATACCGATCCATGCCTGATCGCGATATCCGCTTACGTTGAGCCGCTTCATCTTGGGGGCGAAATATCGGGCAAGCTCCAGCAGCTTGCCGGCACGAGCGGTGGCAATCCGGTCGCGGCGCGCATTCTCGGCAGTGCGGCCAATGTCATCGGCGCCTTCGACCTCGGCGTCAGTTTCCTCACTTATTCGGCTGCCGCACTGCGCGATCAGGCGCGGCTCAGCGACCTCGCGCGCGTGCTCTTTGCTCAAGCCTGGGCAGAAATGGAAGTCGGCGACTGGACGGGCGCGATGCGGGAGGCCGAAGAATCTGTTCGCTTCGCCGAAGAAACGGGAGGAACGCTTTGGATTGCCGCGGCCACGATCGTCAAGGCGAGGCTTGCGGGCATGATGGGCAATCTGGACCAGTCACAGGTCTATGCGGCCCAGGCAGAACGCCTGGTCGTCTCTGTCGGCGCGAGTTTCCTGCTGGCAATGCTGCAGATCGCGCGCGGCACGGCCGCCATCGGCGCAGGCCGGCATTGGGAGGCCTATGAGCATCTGCGGCGTCTTTTTATCCCTGCCGACCCGGCTTTCAACTCCGGCCTGCAATTCTTCGGTCTCGCTGATTTCGTGGAGGCCGCAGTCTTCTCCGGACATGCCGAAACCGCCGAGGAGGTGATCGAGGAGATGCAGCGTGTCGCCGGTCCGTCGCCAGTGCCGTGGGTCGAAACGATGCTCTCCTATGGCAAGGCACTGCTCGCAACACCCGAGGAGGCCGAGCGGTTCTATCTGCAGGGTCTCGGGCCGGGCGCAAGCAAGTGGCCTTTCCTGAGAGGACGTCTTCTGCTGGCCTATGGCATATGGCTGCGCCGCCAGCGTCGGTCCGCCGATGCGAGAGCGCCGTTGCGCGAGGCCCGCGACATCTTCGATGCGCTGAGCGCCCTGCCCTGGAGCGAGCGTGCGCGCGAGGAACTGCGCGCTTCGGGAGAAACGAGCCGCAGGCGAACCGAATATGTCTGGGAGATGCTGACCCCACAGGAGCTGCATATCGCCCAGCTTGCTGCCGAGGGTCTGTCGAACAAGGAAATCGGCGGCAGGCTTTATCTGTCGCATCGCACCGTCGGCTACCACCTTCATCGCATCTTTGCGAAGACCGGCGTCACGTCGCGCTCGGGGCTGCGTCCCATTCTGACTGACGCCGTAACTCCTGAAAGCTGACCACCGACCTGTCACCGGACTGGTCATTTGACAGAAGCGGAAGCTTCCGGTCGGGGGCTACCAATAGGGCGCGTGCAACCTTCCCGGAGAGAAAGACCGTGAAACTCTTGCCCCTACTCGCAACCCTCAGCCTCGGAGTAACTCTCATGATTCAGCCCGCTCAAGCGGCGCCGGACGCTGCCACCGACCCGCGGATCGACCCCCAGGTCCGTGCCTTCCTCACCGAAATCAACAAGGATCCAAGCCCGTTCTGGGAACTGCCGCAGCCCAAGCCCCAGGAGATCCTGACCGGGCTTCAGAACATGACGCCGGTCGACATGTCGGGTGTGACCACGACCGAGCAGACCATCACTGAGGATGGGCTGAGCGTGAAGATCTACATCATGAAGCCCGAGCACATCACCGGCAAACCCGGCGTGCTGCTCTTCATTCACGGCGGCGTCTGGATCGTCGGCAATTTTGAAAACCATCAGCGCCTTCTGCGCGATCTCGTTGTTGGTTCCGGCCAGGTTGGCGTCTTCGTCGAATATACGTCCCTGCCTGAAGCACGTTTTCCCACGCAGCTCGATCAATCCTATGCCGTGCTGAAATGGGTGGCGGCTCACGCTGAAGAGTTCGGTGCGGATGGAAGCCGGATCGCGGTTGCCGGCAATTCGGTCGGCGGCAACATGGCCGCAGCGCTGACAATCATGGCCAAGGACCGCAACGGCCCGAAGATCAGCTTCCAGGCTCTTCTGATCCCCGCAACCGATGCCAGCGTCGACACGGGCTCCTATCACGAATATGGCGAGCAGCGCTTCCTGGCGCGCGCATTCATGAAATACGGCTGGGATCTCTACGCGCCCGACGCCAAGACCCGCGACAACCCCTATGTATCGCCGCTGCGCGCCAGCATTGATCAGCTCAAGGGCCTGCCGCCGGCTCTCGTCATCACTGCCGAGAACGATCCGCTGCGCGACGAGGGCGAGGCCTATGCCCGCAAACTGAAGGAAGCCGGCGTGACCGTGGCTGCGGCCCGCTACAACGGCACGATCCATGACTTCGTGCTGTTGAACGCGATCCGCAATGTACCTTCCACGGAAGCCGCGATCGAACAGATCAGCGACAATCTGCGCCGCTATCTCGAACCCGCAACGCATTGATCGATGCGGCGACGCGGCGGCCATCAGCGCGCCGCGTCTGTGATACCCATCGATCCGTGCCTGTCCCAAAGTGAGGGTCGCCGGTGGATCACCTCTCTGCCCGCTCTGCGCCATACGCGGCCCCGCTGAAACACCTCAAAAAGATCAAACATTTGAATAGCAGAAATCAACGGGACGCAATTGGTCGCAAGATCCGGCTCTGATACCAAGAGACCGATGACCACACGCTCGAAACCCTCAGTCCTGTTCATCCTGATCGCCGGCGGAACCGTTCTGGGCATTGCCGGCACCGATCTGGTGCTTCCGGCCATCCCGAGCCTGCCGGGGCAGCTCGGGGGAAGCATCGAGGCCGCACAGCTCGTGCTGGCGGCTTACGCGTTCGGCACGCTGGTCGGGCTGCTGACCTTCGGCGAACTCGGTGCGCGGCATGATCCACGCAAGCTGCTGATCTGGTCGCTTGCCCTGTTCGGGATTGCTTCGCTCTTAGCGGCTGAATCACCGTCGATCGAATGGCTGATTGCGCTGCGCTTTGCTCAAGGTGCCTTCGGCTCCGGCCCGGCTGTCTTTGCGCCGGGTTTTATCCATGGCCTCTATCCGCCCGACAAGGCGGCCGCCGCCATGGGGCGGCTCGGTTCCGTCGAGTCCCTGGCGCCGGCGCTCGCCCCCATCGCCGGAGCCTGGCTGCTGGAATTTGGCGGCTGGGAGATTTCCTTCGTCCTGCTGGCAGCGCTCTCTGCGCTGGTCGCCGCAGCCGTTTTCTGGCAGCGCGCCCATTTCCCGCGTCGACAGCAGATGGAAGACCACCACAGCTACTTCGCCATTCTGAAGAACCGCGAATTTCTGAGCTATGCGTCGAGCCAGGCTCTGAGCCTGGGCGCCCTCCTCGTTTTCGTCTTCGGCCTGCCGGCCGTCCTGACCGGCCCGCTCGACAGGGGGATCGAGGACTTCGTCATGCTGCAGGTCTGCGGCATCGCCATCTTCATTCTGGCCGCGAATTCGTCTGCATGGCTCGCGGCAAAATTCGGCACCCTGCGGACGATCCGCGCGGGCACGGCCATCATGCCCTGCGCCTTTCTGGCAATCCTGGCCTATGCACTCACAGGCGCCAGCAGCCTCTCGGCACTCGTCCCGCTTTGGGCGGTCGTGAATTTCGGCTTCGGCATTCGCGGGCCGATCGGCTTTCATCGGGCAATATCGGCTGCCCGCGGCGATCATTCGCGCGCCGCCGCAATCGTCATCGCAGCGATCCTCGGCATAGCGGCACTCGGAACGACGGCCGTCGCTCCCTACATCTCCGTCGGTCTCTCGCCGCTGGCGATCGCCGGTGCCGCGATCTCGGCCCTCGCGCTACTGTCGCTGGCGCCGCTGCGAGCCCTCGTTTGAAGCCCCACCGCCAGGCGGTAGTGACGCCGGACCTGAACCAGTGGACGGCGCCATATCGGTCGTTGCCGATCAGACAAGGGGTCATTACGGAACGACGTGATGGGCGGACACCTTACAGGCTAACTTTGACTCTGGCCGACACCATGTCGGCGTCACGACGCGGAGGCTCGGGCGACGCGGCGGCCAAGAGTGCGCCGTGTCGCTGGCTCATGCCCGGTGCGGAACTGTTTTAGATAACACTGTGTCCACACCGGTATCGGTAGTTTCGCCAGATCCCGCGTGGTATTGGGCGTTAGCCCCAGGAGTTCCCGATATTGCTCTCACTTGAGACCGTCATCACGTTTGCTGCCGCAGCAACTATCCTATGCTGGGTACCAGGTCCGGATAATTTGTTCGTGTTGATGCAATCGGCGATCTACGGCCGGGGTGTCGGGCTGTCCGTGACCGCAGGGCTGTGCATAGGCCTTGTCTTTCACACGGTCGCTGTGTCCTTGGGTGTCGCGGCAATTTTCCAGACGTCGCAATTTGCCTTCGATGCACTGAAGTTCATCGGTGCGGGTTATCTTGTATACCTGGCCTACAAGGCCTTCCGGGCAGTGCCGGACGAACTCGAGGCTGGAACCGCGAAAGTGAAGCCGATGTGGCAAATGATGGCGCGCGGCGTCGTCATGAATGTCACGAACCCGAAAGTCGCGATCTTCTTCCTTGCATTTCTGCCCCAGTTTACCTCTGCCGCCAACGGCAGCATCGTTTTTCAGATGCTCCAGCTTGGCGGCATCTTCATCATCTGCGCCTTCACGTCTTTCGCCGTCATCTCGCTGCTTGCCGGGTCGATAAGCACCTGGTTGAAGCGCTCTGACCGAAGCCAGGTCATTCTGAACCGCGTTGCCGGCCTCGTATTCGTCGGGCTGGCCGCAAAGCTCGCAACAGCGCATCGTTAAAGCAGCCGTTTCTCGATCGTTTGCGAGAAAGCGTACTCGGTCCTCGCGCTGTGAGATCAACTTCCGACATGACGCTCGATCGGCTCGGCCAGGTCGATCCAATGCGGGCGCGGGGCCAAGGGCTTCGCCGTCAGTAGAGCGACGTCCTGTAGGCGTCTTCGAGTGCGTCATCTATTTTGCGCATTTCGATATCATCGGCCGGAGCGCCAGTCGTCTGATCCAGGATTATCTTTGAAAGCGAGGGCATCTCGCTGCGATCCTGAAAGTGCTCCGGGTCCCATAGATGAGAGCGCCTGAATGCCTTGGCGCAATGCAGGAAGACCTCGCCCACCCTGACCAATATCGCGAGCTTGGGCAAACGATCGCCGACACCCATATCCCCAAGGATTTCAGGGTCGGTCACGAGCCTTGCTTCGCCATTCACGCGAAGCGTGTCGTCAAATCCCGGAATGATGAAGAGCAGTCCAACGCTGGGATTGGTGAGAATATTGGCCAGCGTATCGAGGCGATTGTTGCCCGGTCGGTCCGGGATCGCCAATGTGTGCGGATCAAGGATTTTCACGAAGCCGACCGGATCGCCGCGCGGGCTGACATCTGCTTTGCCATCCTGGTTCTGGGTGCCGATGCACAGGAATGGCGATCGCCTGATGAACTCCTGTGCGTGCCTGTCGAGTACGCCCAGACACTTCTGAGCGGCCAGAGCATGCGTCGGTTGAAACAGCTCCCGAAGAGCCTGTTCATCCCTCACGACAAATCTTGGATCGACACTGAACTCCGTCATTGCATTCGCCTCCCACAGCATCATGGCCGGACGATCGCGCCATGCTGATGTACGTACCTCAAATCTGTACTGTTCGTCAAGTCACGTTGACCCTGCGAGCGAAGTGCTTCGTCAATGCGAGGTCTCTGCCCTTCCGTCCGTCCGGTCTCTCGGTCCCCGCTTGCCCGCGGCTACTACCTCCCTGGTAATTGATGCAATACCGAGTTTTTCAGATGGTCCGGGTCAGGCGCGGTCACCACCCGCGATCCTCAGCCCGAATATCTGAAAGGTCATGCAATGCCCCATTTTCCGATCCATAGCCTCGAGACGGCGCCACAGGCGTCGCAATCCGCCCTGCGCGGCCTGAATGATGCTTTCGGCCTTGTCCCCAATATCGCAGGCGCCATGTCGACTTCGCCCGTGCTCATCAATTGCCTGGCAGCGCTTTTCCAGAACGTGCATGGCGGCAGCTTTAGCGAGCCGCAGATCCAGGTATTGCTGCTGACCAACGCCGTGACGAATGCCTGCGAGTGGGCTGTCGGCTTTCATTCGTTTCTGGCCATCCGGCAGGGCATTCCGGCTGTCGATGTCGAAGCGATCAGAAGCGGCGGGTTGCCGGGCGAACCGAAGGCGGCAGCGCTTTCAAAGCTCGCCCGCACACTGATCGAGAGCCGCGGACGACTGCCGGAAGCCGATGCCGACGCGTTTCTTCAGGCGGGCTTCGGCGAGGACGAGCTTCTGGAGGTGATCGCCGTTGTCGCCGCTTCGACGATCACCAATTATACCGGCAGCGTCACCCGCCCTGCCCTGGAGCCGCCGTTTGATGCCTACGCCTGGATAAAGCCCTGATATAGAATGGGCTCGGCCGCTCCGGCGGCCAGCCTCTCCCACGATCCAGCGGACCCCATGACCAGAGCCTTTCATGCCCCACGGCCTTCCCATCCGACGACATCAGGCGCGCTGTTGCGCCAATGGCGAGAAATCCGGGGCAAGCCGCAGCTGGAACTCGCGCTGGATACGGGCATCTCGCAAAAGCATGTGAGCTTCGTCGAAACCGGAAGATCGACACCGAGCCGGCAGATGATCATCGATATCGCCGACGCCCTGCAGATCCCCCTGCGCGAGCGCAATGCCATCTTTCTTGCCGCGGGATACGCGCCGGTCTACCGCGACGAACCGCTCGACGCCCCTTCCATGCAGAGCATCGATCGCGCGGTCGGGCGAATGTTGCGGCAGCATGAGCCATTTCCGGCGATCGTCATGGATCGGTATTGGAATGTGATCGGCACGAACAGATCGGCCCCCGCCTTCTTCAATCGCTTCATCGATCTTTCGCTGCGACCGAAGCCTCGCAATCTTCTGCATCTGATGTTCGATCCCGAGGGGTTGCAGCCCTTCCTGATGCACTGGGAGGAAACGGCGCGCAGTCTTCTTTCACGGGTCCGAAGGGAAGCGATCGGTCATGTTTCCGACGAAGGCACGCAGATGCTCATAACGGAGCTCATGGCCTATCCCGATGTCCCGCAGGACCTGCATTCCGGATCGGCCTCGGATGCCCTGCCCATGATCCCCCTCAGGTTTCGGACGGAACGCCATAGCCTCAGCCTCTTCTCGATGATCACAACGGTCGGAACGCCGCAGACGGTAGCCGCCGAGGAAATGCGCATCGAAACGATGTTTCCGGCCGACGAAGAGAGCGAAAGCATCTACCTGGACTTCATGAGCCGAAATGGCGCTGGCTGAGCCGACAGACGCCGCGGCTTCACGAGATTGATCCAACGGCAGCGATGGCGGGTTTTTAACGCCATCCGCCAGGATCGACCTTTGTCGCAGCCTCGAATTTGGGTAGTCTCAGTTCCGCAAGCGTAAGAGAAATCTTTGTTATTCTTGTCTGTTTCGAGACTAGGAGGCCAGAATGCGCACCGTCTCTGCCGGAACCTTGGATATTGCCTATATCGATACTGGTCCGCCGGACGGGACACCGGTTATTCTATTGCATGGTTTCCCGTACGATGTTCATGCCTATCATGAGACAACGGAAATCCTGACGGGCCACGGCCATCGTTGCATCGTACCATTTCTGCGCGGCTTCGGAGGGACAAGATTTCGGTCAGAGAGAACGCCGCGTTCGGGTGAACAAGCCGCGTTAGGTGCGGACCTGCTTTCACTCATGGACGCCCTTTCGATCGAAAAAGCCTTGCTCGGTGGCTATGATTGGGGAGGCAGAGCGGCGTGCATAGTGGCCGCACTTTGGCCGGCACGGGTATTAGGCTTAGTGAGTTGTGGGACTGGTTATAACATCCAGAACATCGCCGAAGCCGGAAAGCCAGTACCTCCCGAAGAGGAGGCTCGCTATTGGTATCAATATTACTTTCATTCAGAGCGTGGCCGCCGGGCTCTTGAACAGAATCGCGCTGATGTTTGCGGGTTCATCTGGAAAACTTGGTCGCCTACATGGTCGTTCAGCCAGGCAACCTTCGAGCAAACAGCCGCTTCCTTCGATAATCCCGATTTTGTGGACATTGTGATCCATTCATACCGCCATCGCTTCGGTGGTATCCCCGGTGATCCGGAAGTCGAAGCAATAGAAGGTCTCTTGGCCAGACAGCCGGACATTACGGTTCCGACGATTGTTCTCCAGGGTGCGGACGATGGCGTCGACCCACCCACCTCGATCGATCGCGATGAGCCGCATTTTAAAGCTAGCTACGAACGGCGCATCGTTCCTGGCGTCGGACACAACTTACCGCAAGAGGCACCGAAAGCGTTTGCGCAGGCCATCCTCGACTTATCCCGGAGTTCCTGAGTTGTTCAACGCAATCTGCCAAAAGCGACCGCGTGGCAACATCCGCCCGGCCAGCTTCAAGAACTGTATCCCACCAAAACGATCGTCGCCTTTGCGGGCGCTCCCGCTCCCACCACCTTCATCGTCAACATCATCATGCCCATCCCGGAAAGCAGCAAGAAGCCTTCGAGATCATCCAGGACGTAGTGCATTACGTCGCCGAACGGAAGGAAGGTTTCCTCTGGAGCAGCCTGGCGAAGAGCAGCGACGGCCTGACGGTCGTCAACATCGAGGCGATCCAGGAAGCCGGCAATGTCGGCGAGTTCTTTTCCGATACTGTTTCGCCGAAAAGTTCAAGCGGCTGGACACGGTCTCCAGCAGCGAATTCCATGCCTATACGGCCGCGGATCTCGTGCTCCCGAAGCGCGAAACGGCCGGGTGAGCATAATGACCGGGTAGAGCGGAATGCGCCCGGCCGACAGAAATCCGGCGGAGGAACCTTCCCTTTACCGGCGCTGACCACACTCGCCCCTCCGGTTTGCCACAACCTTTACGAGAGCGCTTCCGGCGCGCTGCAGAGCCGGCTTGCCCATGTCCCGACCGCGACTACCCGGAAGTTACCAAAGCCATAACATATTGATTTATAAAACTGTCGCATTTGAAGATCCTGTTGCCGCCCTGCAACAAGCTGTCGCTTTTGGAACAGCAAGCCTTGCATGTGATCCGCTGATCGCTTGCGGGATAGGCCGAAGCAGCGCAGAAAAACACATCCTTTAAGCGTGTGAACATATTCGAATCAATTCATCGAGGAGCAGACATGGGCGGCGGCGCTGCGGGCATAGTTGGAAAACGAAATCTTCTGGCTGGCGTTAGCATCGCGGCCTTGGCCATTGCCTGCTGTCTGCCGGCTCCCGTGTCAGCGGGGGAATACACCGCCACCACCAGAGGGGAGCTGGACGATCAGATCAGAGCCGCGAATGCCGATGGCGCCGCAAGTTCTATCATCAGGCTGACCGGCGACGTAGGCGTCGGAGTCGCACCAAGCCTCGCTGCGGCAACCAAGCCGATCACGATCGATACGCAGGGCTTTGTTCTCTCGGGCGCGGATGGTACCGGCGCAACCCCTGGCACCACGGTGACCCTGCTGGGGAGCGGCGGTGGAACCTATACATTGATGGGGACTTTCAAGGGCGGCAACGCGGCTGCGGGCGTCGGCGGTCAAGGCTTGCGACTAACGTTTGGGGCAACGGCAACCAACAACGGCGTGATCCAGGGAGGAAACAGCCTGGGCAGCACCGGCGGGTCCGGTCTCGAGCTCGGAGGACCCGGCGCCGCGCCGACTTTGGTCAACAACGGAACGATCCGCGGCGGAAGCGGAACTGTCGGTGGCTCAGGGATTCTCTACCGCGCGGGCACCCTTACCAACACGGGAACAATCGAGGGCGGAACGGGCGCGGCCGCCGTCGTCGGCAACTCGGCCAGCACAAATCTCTCCATCATCAATAGCGGCACAATCCGGGCTGGCGCGGGCCAGGCAAATGCTATCACGCGCTCAGCTGCGGCGACGACGGGCACAGTCACGCTTGAGCTCCGGGCCGGGTCAGTGATCGAAGGTAACGTCGTTGCTGGTGTCACGCCCACCACTGATACGCTGCGCCTCGGCGGCTCGGGCACGGACAGCTTTAACGTCTCCGCGATCGGTGCGGCCGCCCAATACCAGAACTTCGACATCTTCGAGAAAACCGGCACCGGCACCTGGCTGCTGACGGGCGTCGCCACCACCGCGACGGACTGGACGATCTATGACGGCACGCTGCTGATCGGCGACCACAGCGCCGCTTCGAGCGTCATCGGCGATATCACCAACTTCGGCACRCTGGGCGGCAGCGGCACCATCTTCGGCGACGTGACGAACTCGGGCACGGTCTCCCCCGGCAATTCGATCGGAACGCTGACGATATCGGGCAACTATATCGGCAATGGCGGCACGCTCGCGATCGAAAGCGTGCTCGGCGGCGATGCCTCGCCGACCGACCGCCTCGTCGTCACCGGCAACACCTCGGGCACGACCAGTGTCAAGGTGACCAATCTCGGTGGCGGTGGGGCGCAAACCGTCGAGGGCATCAAGATCGTCGATGTCGGCGGCACCTCGGCCGGCAGTTTTTCGCTRCTCGGCGACTATGTTTTTCGGGGAGATCAGGCCGTCGTCGGCGGTGCATACGCCTATCGGCTCTATCAGAACGGTGTCGCGACCCCTGGAGACGGCGACTGGTATCTTCGCTCGACACGCATTGATCCCTCCGGCGAAGTGATCGGCCCCATCTATCAGCCCGGGGTTCCGCTTTACGAAGCCTATCCGCAACTCCTGCTCGCTCTCAACGGGCTTTCCACGCTGCAGCAGCGCATCGGCGACCGCTACCGGTCGGAAGATGGCAAAGCATCATCGGCCAAAGGTCCTGACAATGTCTGGCTGCGCGCCGAAGGAATGCATGCGAGCCTCGAGCCTGACAGCAGCACGACCATCGACAGCTATGATTACGATCTGTTCAAGCTGGAGGGCGGCCTGGACGGCGAACTCTATCAGGACCAAAGCGGCCGGCTGATCGGCGGCCTGACAGTCCATTACGGCACCATCTCCGGCGATATCGACTCCCTCTACGGCAATGGCGATATCGACACGACAGGATTCGGGCTTGGCGCGGCACTGACCTGGTATGGCGACAACGGCTTCTATGTCGACGCGCAGAGCCAGGCCACCTGGTATGACACCGACCTCAAATCCGATCTCGTCGACGGCGCCATGGAGAGCGGCAACAACGGCTTCGGCTACGCGCTGAGTCTGGAGACCGGACGGCGCTTTGCAGCCTCCGGGCCATGGTCGATCACGCCGCAGGCCCAGCTCATCTATTCCTCCGTCGACTTCGACACGTTCAATGATCGCTTCGGCGCGCGGGTATCGCTCGATGACGGCGACAGCCTGGTCGGCCGGCTCGGCGTGGCGCTGGACCGTGAGGAGACGTTGCAGCGGGCCGACGGCCAGACGGCACTGGCGAAGGTCTATGGCATCGCCAACCTCTACGGCGAGTTCCTGGACGGGACCGCCGTCGATATCTCCGGTACCGGTTTCGAGACCAGGAACGACCCCGTCTGGGCCGGCCTGACGCTGGGCGGCTCCTACACCTGGAACGACGAACGCTACTCGCTCTACGGCGAAGTCTCCGCAAAATCCTCGCTGAAGGATTTTGGCGACAGCCATGCCCTCAGCGGCACCGCGGGCCTGCGGGTGAAGTGGTAAAGGGGAAGCGTAGAACGCCGAATGGTAACGACGGCTCAGGCCGACAGGGCGTCTACCGCCTCTTCCACAAGGCGCCGAGTGCGGTCATCGCAGGCGAGATAAATTGGTCCACAAGCACATCGGAATCCTGCGAAGAGACAGGTGAAAGCCTATCAGGAAAATATACTTGGCGCCCGCCCGGCAACGGCGATATTATCCTCTCCATCGCCTCGCTTCTCTTGCGGCGTCATGCCGAGGTGCAGACTGCGTAGGGTGGACCATGCCTATTGGACGACTGCGTATAAAGCGATCAATAATAGGAATGCTTCGCCAACGGCGGAATGCCCTTCTTGCGCTGAAGTCTAAAGACTCGCTGATCTTGCATTCACTTTTATCCGTTGGAGTAGGTCTTCTGGCGTGCATCGCCGTCACCAAAGGTGCCCACAGATATTTTCAAAAATTAAATTACATTGTTTCTTCAATTGAATCTATTTCAGAAAATATTTCCAATAAATATATTTACTATTATGAATCACTATTTGATGCTGGAGTAAATTCTAATATAATTGCGATTGAAGTTTTTTATGTTGCCTTGGCGTTTTTAGTATTTATATCAACGAAATTATTAAATCTATTAATTGCAGCAATAATATCGATAATAATTATATTTCCAATTTCAGTTGCAGGAGTATTATTGACTGGAAGAAAAAGTATTGTGGTAATTTCTCCCGTCGGAATTTCGATTGCCGCCTTTATTGCAAGCACACCCTGGATCGCCCCTGATCTATTCTGGTCTGTTTTGGGAAGCATCAAAAAGTTGCTGCAAAATCCCATTGTGATTGCGTGTGCCGTTGCGCTCGGAGTTTGGCGTACCGTTTCAGCCGCACGTTCTCATAGGTACGATCCTGATCCAGTTACGGAAGGCGCCAAGGAAGCGTGGAAATTCGCCACGGGAAGTGCAGAGGAAGAAATCGTCAATATGCTGAAGAAAAATTGCTCGGACGCGATAAATTTTCCACCGAGTTTTCGCCATTGGGCAAAATTATGGGTGGCGCTTGGAGTGATAACAGCGATCGACTATTTTTTTACACCGGCCAGAAATGACTTTGAAATAATCAAGCACGTGGCTCTATTCGTAGTAATCCTATTGGTAGAGTTCTTAATTGCGCTTGAGGCATTATCATTTATTGTTCATACGCGACGAAACAGAATTAAAAAGCAAAAGGAAAACATAAGCTAGCTGGTGCGCATCGCGGCCGAAAGAGAACTCACAGTTGGCCTCCACCTTGCTCCATACGCGATCCTTGACGCCCCCGCACCTTAATCCTCCACAAAAGCCCCGCCCCTGAAAACCTCAGCAAGTACCCGCGTCCCCATATCCGCCTCCTCCTCGGAAAGGCCGGAAAAACCGAGCAGCAACCGCGACCGATCCGTGGAGACCACATTCATCCGCGACAGCGGCATCACCACCACGCCCCTCTTCAGCGCCGCAGCCGAGACGGCGGTATCATCGTCCCATCCGCCCGTGCTCCTGACCGTCAGATTGATCCCCTGATCCGGCAGCAGCACCGCCACATGCTCCGCCAGCCGCTCCCCCAGAAACCCGGCCAGCATATCGCGCGACGCCCGCAGCCGCTCCCTCAGTCGCCGMAGATGCGCCGGGAAATAGCCCTCCTCCAGGAAATCGGCGATCACCCGCTGCTGGAAGCTTGGCGGGCAGCGGTCGACGGCGGGGCGCACGGCGCGGAAGGCGGGCACGAGGTCGGCAGGGATGACGAGATAGCCGATGCGCAGGCTCGGCAGCAGCGCCTTGCTGAAAGTGCCGGTGTAGAGAACGCGCCCCGTCTTATCGAGGCCGTGCAGCGAGGCGATCGGATGGCCCTGGTAGCGGAATTCGCTGTCGTAATCGTCCTCGATGATCCAGCAATCGTTCTCCTCAGCATAAGAGAGAAGCCCGAGACGGCGCGAGAGCGAGAGAACGGAACCGACCGGATACTGGTTGGAGGGTGTTACATAGAAGGCGGCGGGCGGCGGAATGGTACCGTCCAACAGCCGTGCCATGTCGATGCCATCAGCGTCGACCGGCAGGCCGACGATATCGATGCCGTTCAGCGCCAGGCATTGCCGGGCGGGAGGATAACACGGGTCCTCGACGATGGCCGTATCGCCCGGCGTCATCAGCACGCGGAAGGCAAGGTCGAGCGCCTGCTGTGTTCCCGCGGTGATGAAGATCTGCTCCGGGCTGCAGCGCACCCCGCGCGAGACGGCGAGATGCGCGCTGATGGCCGCCCTGAGCTCCCTTTCGCCCTGGATATCGCCATAGCCTTCAAAGGCATAGTTCATGTGTCTGACGGCAATGCGGTTCAGAAGCCGCGCCGTGCGTTCGTCATGGGCGATGCGGCCGGTGACGAATGGCAGCGCCTTCTGCGGCTCCAGGCTCGGCCCGCGCGTGAGGATCGCGGTCGCAGCGGCCGACACGCCGCGGCGGATCGCCTGCGCGCTGCCTGCGCCCAAGGGATCGATGCGCGCCGCACCCTCGGGAATGGACGAGGCGATATAGGTGCCCGAGCCATGGCGGGCGACGGCAAAACCCTCTGACATCAGGATCTCATAGGCCTCGGCAATGACGCCGCGCGAGATCGCCCATTCCGCCGAGGCAAGCCGTGTCGAGGGAAGCCGCTGCCCGCCGGTCAACCGCCGCTCGGTTATGGCGTTGCGCAGCGAGAGATAAAGCTGGCGCGGCAATGGCGCTGATGACGACGGATCGATCGTAGGCCGGAAGGAAGCCGATGGCCCTTCGCGTCTTCTCGTCAGCGTCATCAAACTTCCCCAATGGTTTATTCAAGTGGCTCACGCGCAATGAGCAAAGTGGATCTTCATATTAACACGAACATGCATTTAGATTGAGCCACTTTCAAGCAGGATTCGTAATCGCAGTGCCTGACGGAGACGACATGAACCCAGTGAAAACAGACGTGCCCTATTTCAGCCAGTGGGAAACGCCCGAGATGACCCTGCCCGTGCTGACGGATGGGGCGACAGCGCTTCACCGTGATCCGCTCTGGAAGAATTCCGGCGCCGAGACGATTGAGGAATATGCGCGCTGGGCGGTGAATGTCTGTGGCATGGCCTGTCTGAAGATGATCCTGGCCGCCCGCGGCGAGGCGCATCCGATCCTGTCTCTGGCGCGCGCCTGCACCAGCTACGGCGGCTATGTGATCAACGAGGCGGACGCCTCGATCAAGGGGCTGATCTATGCGCCCTTCGTGACCTTCGTGCGCGAGCGCTTCGGGCTTTCAGCCGATGTGAGGACACAGGTGCCGGCGGAAAGCATTCCCGAAATCCTCTCGGGACATCGCTTCTTCATCGCCTCCGTCAGCAGCACGATCCGCTGGCCGGAGCGCGAGCCGCCGGGCAAGGGTGGCCATCTGGTGCTGGTGACGGCGGCTGATGAAGCCAGCGTCCGCTTCCACAATCCCTCCGGCCATGACCGCGCCAGCCAGGCCGATGTCATCCTGCCGCTTCCTACCTTCGACCGCTTCTTCGCCAACAGAGGCATCGCGGTCGCCTTCTGAAATTGTTTTTCGCCAGGAGATTTTGATGAGCCCTTCCCCACCCAGGCTACGCATCGCCGTGCTTTTCGGCGGACGTTCCAGCGAGCACGACATCTCCATCATGTCGGCGACCAACGTGATGCGCGCACTCGACCCGGAACGATATGACGCCCTGCCGGTCTTCGTCACCCGCGATGGACGCTGGCTGCAAAGCCGCGTCAGCAATGGCGAACTCGACGGGCCCGAAGTCGGCACCGAACTCTGCCTCGTGCCCGGCGGGCGCGGACGCCTGCTGGCGATCGCACCGGATGGAAAAGCCGCCGAAGCCGGCAGGATCGATATCGTCTTCCCGGTGCTGCATGGGTTGCATGGGGAGGATGGCGCGGTCCAGGGGCTCTGCCAGGTGGCGCGCGTGCCGCTTGCCGGCTGCGGCATCCTGGGCTCGGCAACGGCGCTCGACAAGGATATCGCCAAGCAGCTCCTGAAGGCCGCCGGCCTGCCGGTCGCCCGCTCGGTGACGCTCGATGAGGCGGCGCCACCTGCACTGGAAACGCTGGAAGGCGCGCTCGGCCTGCCGCTCTTCATCAAGCCGGCCCGCCAGGGCTCCTCGGTCGGTGTGCGCAAGGTCTCCGGCAGCCAGGAATTCGGCCCCGCCCTCAGTGAAGCTTTCAGCCACGACCACAAGCTCATCGCCGAGGAATTCATCGCCGGGCGCGAGATCGAATGCAGCGTGCTGGAGGATGTAAACGGCGGCCTCTTCGTCTCCCGCCCCGGCGAGATCGCGCCGGCCGAAAGCCACGGCTTCTACAGCTACAACGCCAAATATATCGACGAGAATGGCGCAGCCCTCAAAGTCCCGGCAGAACTGCCCGCCGATGTCGAAGCCAGGATCCGCGACATGGCCGCCCGCGCCTTCCGCGCGCTCGGCTGTGACGGCATGGCCCGCGTCGATTTCTTCCTGATGGAAGACATGCGCTTCGTCGTCAACGAGGTGAACACCATTCCGGGTTTTACCGATATCAGCATGTATTCCAAGGCAATGGCGGCGAGTGGGGTCGCCTATGCGGAGGTGATCGACCGGCTGGTGGAGCATGGGCTGGCGCGCGGGGCGTGAGAGAACGTCGAGAATCTGGAAAGCACGTGCTCCGCGCTTACGGTCCGATTTACACCAGCATTTACCGTTACGTACTTCCGCCGGCGGTTTCAGCCGTGGCACCTTTCGGCCCTGGAAATCTGGGCCGGAGGTGACGCATGTTGCGCCTGGTATTTGCATTGACGATCGGCCTGCTGTCGGCGGGTGTGGCTGCCGCGCAGGATCATTCCGCGGCGCAGGAGGTGGAAGAGCGCCTCGCGCGCAGCCGGGCGACGGAAGCGGTGATCTGGGGCATGCCGGCGGTCAACACCCTGCTCATGTACGATCAGATGATCGCGGCCGGCGGCAAGACCGGCGAGATCATCTACTGGGGCCGGCCGCTCGACTGGCACAATCAGACGCTGACGCCCAATCCAGATACGCTCTATTTCATGGGCTTCTATGATCTCGGCAAGAGCGGCCCCGTCGTGGTGGAAATTCCGCCAGCCGGCGACGACGGCTCGCTCAACGCCAATTTCGTGACCCTGTGGCAGACCTCGCTGGAAGATGCCGGCCTGCTCGGCATCGACAAGGGCGCCGGCGTCAAGTTCGTGATCACCCCGCCCGGCTTCAAGGGCAAGCTGCCCAAGGGCGTCCAGCGGCTCGCGGCCGAAACGAATACCGGCTATTTCCTGATGCGCTCCAACCTCAGGAGCCATGGCGAGGCGGATGTCGAGAAATCGATCGCCTATGGCAAGCGCGTCAGGTTCTATCCCCTGTCCGCGATAAAGGCGCCACCGCAGACCGTCTACCGCGACGTCAAGGACGCCGATTTCGTTTCAACCATCAAATACGACCCGAGCTTCTTCACGCTGCTCGACCGTGTCGTCCAGAGCGGGCCATGGCTGCCGCGCGACCGGGCGATGATCGACCAGCTGCGCTCGATCGGCATCGAAAGGGGCAAGCCTTACGCGCCCGATGCCGCAGCGAGCAAAGCCCAGGAGGAAGGCATTGCCGATGCCAGGGCCTGGCTCGAGGCGCGCTACGAGGCCGGCTTTCCGGCCTTTTTCGAAGGCACGCACTGGACCATGCCGGCCCTGGCCGATGCCGTTCAGGGTCAGGCCACCACTTATGCCGAACCGGATAAATATGCCGTGGATGCGCGCGGCATCGCCTATACCTACGCCTATATCGCGATCAAGCGGCTTGGCGTCGGCCAGTTCTACCTGATCAACATCAAGGACAAGACCGGCAAGAGCTATGACGGCGCCCGCGCCTACAAGCTGCATGTGCCGGCCGATGTGCCGGTAAAGCAATATTGGTCTGTCACCGTCTACGACCGTGAGACGCACGCGCTTTTGAAGGGTGCCGATCGCGCCAGCCGCGCCTCCAATGCAGCCGATGTCAAGAAGAATGCCGACGGGTCGGTGGACATCTATTTCGGGCCGAAGGCGCCGGAGGGCATGGAAACGAACTGGGTGCCGACCATTCCAGGCCGCCAGTTCGAACTGATGTTTCGCCTCTATGCGCCAACGCAGCGCCTGTTCGACAAGGCCTGGACGCTGGCGGATGTGGAGCCGATGTAAGGAGATCAAAGTTATGACCGCGAAGAAGACAATTCTCACCGCCGCGTCGGTGGCTCTGCTCCTCATGACGGGGGCAGCATCCGCCGCCGATGCCATCAAGGTCACGCCGGATAATTTCGCGCGCGCCGAAACCGACATGTACATGGCGGTCTCGGCCGGGGAAGCCGGGCTCGGAAAGCTTTTCCACCGCCGCGAGCCCTTCGATGTGAAACATCAGACGGTCATTCGCGGCAACCGCGATACGCTCTATTCCAGCGCCGTCTTCGATCTCAATGCCGGGCCGGTGACGATATCAATGCCGGATGCCGGCAAACGCTTCATGTCGCTGATGGTCATCGACGAGGATCACTATGTGGTCGATGTCTCGCATGGCGCCGGCAGCCACACGCTCACCAGGGATGGCGTCGGCACGCGTTATGTCTTGGTCGCCGCGCGCACGCTGATAGACCCGACCAGAGCAGGCGATGCCGACGAGGTGCACAGGCTGCAGGATGCCATCAAGATCGATCAGCCCGGCGGGCCGGGTACGCTGGACATGCCCGTCTGGGACAAGACGAGCCAGGATGCCGTGCGCAATGCGCTGCTGGCGCTCAATGCGTCCATGGGCAGTTTCAACAAGGCCTTCGGCAAGAAGAGCGAAGTCGATCCCGTTCATCACCTCATCGGCACGGCCGCCGGCTGGGGCGGCAATCCCGACAGCGAAGCGACCTATCTGAGCGTCACGCCCGAGAGAAACGACGGCAAAATCCTCTACAGGCTGCATGTTCCCGGTGACGTGCCGGTCGACGGTTTCTGGTCGATCAGCCGCTACGACGCGGCAGGTTATTTCGTCGAGAACCCGTTCAACGCCTATTCGGTCAACAATATCACCGCCGCCAAGGGCGCGGATGGTTCCGTCGACATCCAGTTCGGAGGCTGCGACGGCAAGCTTGCCAACTGCCTGCCGATCGAGGCCGGCTGGAACTACACGGTCCGCCTTTACCGGCCGCAACAGGCCATACTGGACGGAAGCTGGAAATTCCCGGCTCCGCAACCGGTGGATTGAACGGCAGCGATGCCGCTGCCTCGAAAGACCTCTCCTCAATCCCTAACCTGTGGATGTGATTATTGTGACAATTCCCAACTTTAACGAGCCGACTGGGGAATTGTTAATGCCAGGCCGTTAACACCCGCCACCATCGCAATGATGGATGAGAGCATGCGGCCAAATATTGATTGCAAATCTCCAGGTTCGAAGCTGGGTTATACGACGCTTGGAATATTGGGACTCGCCTTCCTCACGACCGGACCATCGCCGCTTCGGGCGCAGGATACAGCCCCTGCGCCAATCGCTGTCAACGCCGGAACCGTCGGCGAACGCGTGCAGGCTTCAACCGAGGCGCTGGTGCGGATGTTCGATTTCGGCGCGGATTTAAGCCCGAAAACGCTCATCAAGACCTTGCCTGGCGACTGGGCGATATTGCCGCCGGATCACGGCTTGCCCGCAAGCAAACTGAAGACGTGGTGCAAGTTCAACGGCATCAATCTCAAGCAACCCGATCCACGCTATCCGATCTTTGACGGTTCGAGGGGCCGGGAGGGCAGCTCAAGGCGATTTGAATTGCGCCTGTCTGTTGGTGCAGCCATCTTTTGGATCTCCAATGTTCAGGATGAGATGCATGTGCTGGGCTATGACAATCCCGAAGCCAATGAAGTGGCACGCATGCGGCGCAATCTGGTCATGCAAAACAGCGTTCAGCAAGGCGAGGTGTTTCCGGTAAACGATGATGTGGTCGGTTTTATCAATCCAGCCACTTCCACTACGCCAACTTTCCTTGTGCGATGCCCGGGTGAGCCCGAGGATACAGCAAGGACCGCGCAGAATATCCAAACCGTGAAGACGATCGCGGAGACGATAGCGCAACGGGCTGCATTCCTGTCATATTCCCCGGATGGGTCCGTTCCCTTCGTCAGCAAGATGCAGGGCAACTGGACATTGGTCGATGAACCCGCCCGCCCCGAGGTGCGAAACAAAACACTCGCTGACCTGTGCCATATCCGCCGCATCGAGATGCGGCCGGACCATCAGCCTCTGCCAATCCTGACCGCGCATGTCGCCGACACGTCTTCCGAGCAGGATCGCCCGGCGCCGGCGTCACAGGATGAGTTCGAATTGCGCCTCGCCGGCGACGGTGAACTGTTGCGGGTGGCCCTGCATGATCCGCTGGTCGAGGTGAAACAGGATCCCGAACGCTTTCGCGTTCCACCCGCTGAGAAAGACAACCTGGTTGCCAAACGCCTCCAACAGGCAGCCGTTGCGCGCTACCGCCAGGCGACATTGTCCTTCGTAATGCCGGTGACGCTTGTTTCGATCGACGACGACACGTTTATTGAAACGCCGAAGAACCCATGGAGCCAGGCTCCCAGCTACGGCACTGGGCCTGCGGCCTTCAAACGCTATTGGATGAGATGCCCTGAAAACTGACCTGCTGCAATCGTCGCCGTGCCCGCCGGAGATCCGGCAAGCGGCGACGACAGGACGGGCGGGGTCTTCGGTCATTTCGCAGTCGGCGAAACCTGATCCCGAAGATGCGCCCTCGCCGCGAGCATGATCTCGGAAAAACGCGGCAGCGGGCGCAGGCTGTCCAGGTCATTGTCGTTTTCCATCCAGACCAGCAGTTCCGAGCTCATCTTCGGCGCCATGCGTTCCAGCACATCGAGAGCGGCTTGCGCATCGCCGCTGATCGCCCAGGCACAGACGAGGTTTGACTGGAGCTGGATATTGTCAGGCTCCAGCAGGCTGGCACGCGAGGCCCATTCGCGGGCTCGCTCGTGATCGCCGAGCAGCGCCAGGATGCCGGCTCCATGCCCGATCGCACCGCTATGGTCGGGCTCGGCCGCCACGATACGCTCGATGCGCACCAGCGCGCGGCGGCAGGCATCCAGCGCTGCCGGCTCGTCGCCCTTGCCCTGGTAGCACTGGATGACCATGGCGGCGGCATTGTAGTCTCCGGGGGCGAGTGCTGCGGCCCGCTCGAAATGGCCTAGGGCATCGTCGAACCGGTGCTGCATGACGAAGGTGCGCCCGGCGGCGAGGTTGGCGGTGTAGTCGTCGGGGTCGAGCTGCAGGGCGATTGCACTCTGGCGCTCGGCCTCCCCGAATTGTCCCCTGTAGAGAAACAGCAAGGCCTTTCCGGCATGGGCGCTGGCAAGCTCGGGATCGAGTTCGAGGGCGCGGTCGATTTCGAATTCGCCCGTCTCGGCGCCGCCGGCGCTGCGCCTTTGGCGATTGAGCGTTTCGCCGAGAAGCGCCCAGGCACGTGCGTTACCCGGCTCCAGTTCACAGACGCGGCGGCAGAGGCGGATGATCAGCGGCAGGTGTCGCTCCGACCCGCTGATATTGTATTCCCGTGCCAGAAGGAACAGCTTGTACGCCTCGGGATCGGTCGGCCCGGTGCGCTCCAGCGCCTGGCGTTCCGAAGGCAATAGCCGCAGCCTCAGTGCCTCGACGACGGATTTGGCGAGATCCGACTGCAGCACCAGCACATCCTTGATGTCCCGGTCAAAGCGCTCGGCCCAGACGGTCGTTTCGTTCGACCCGTCGATCAATTGGGCGGAGAGGCGGATTCGCTCCCCCGCCTTGCGCACGTTGCCCTCCAGCACATAGGCGACATTGAGTTGTTGGGCGATGGCACGCGCGCTCTGGGCCTTGATGCTGAAGGATGTCGCGCGGGAAACGACCGTGAGAGCCGAGAGCTTGCTGAGGTCGATGATGATATCCTCGGTCACGCCGGCGCTGAAATAATCCTGCTCCGGATCGCCGCCGATATTGGCGAAAGGCAGCACGCAGATGCCGATCCGCTCGCGGCTGGCGGAAGCCTGTGCCGGCGCCTCGTCCTGGATGGCGAAGGCGCGGATGGGGCGCTCGATGTTCTTGAGCGAGATCGTCCCGAGGTCTTCGAGAGCGACATTCAATTTTCCCGCCACGTGTTCACGCACCGTTTCGGAGAGCACGATACCGCCCGGCTGGGCTAGGGCCTGCAGCCGCGCTGCGATATTGACGCCCTCCCCGAAGAGATCGCCGTCATCGACGATCACATCGCCCAGATTGAGGCCCATGCGGAAGCGAAGCGTCGGATCGGTTGCCGAAGCCGCGCTCTGAAGCGCAATGGCGCACACGGCCGCGTCGACCGCGCTCGCGAACTCGATGAGGGCACCATCGCCCATCAGCTTGACGATGCGGCCATGGTAACGCGCCAATGCGGGATCGAATGCCGCAAAGGCCGCCTTGACGCGCAAGAGCGTGCCGGCCTCATCGCGCCCCATCAGCTTGCTGTAGCCGGCGACATCGATACAGAGAACGGCAGCCAGTTTGCGCATACAACCGTACCAGTGAGTTGAGTGCTGGCGGAAAGCCCGGGATTGCCCAGGGTCAGTCCATCACATCACGGCATTGGAGACAAGCGAGCGAAGGTGCCCCGGAAACGCCTGTCCAGAGGAGCTTGATCGTTCAGCGGCATTCAAGGCCCTTTGCCGTCAGGATGTCATCGACCTCTGCCGACGCCAGAAATTCCGACAGGGTTCCGGCGGCTTCGGCATTGGTCGCATCGGTGCTGATACCGGTGGCAAAGTCGATATAGCTTTGCAGCTCGTCCGGAAACCGGCCGACAAGCATGACCTCGGGCGCAGCGGCAAGGATCGACGTCACGGGAACGACGCCGAGCTCTGCCTCCCCGCGTCCGACAGCCGGCGCCGTCCGGCCGCCTTCGATGGCGACAAGCCTGGGCTCGATCTCACCGTCCATTCCGAGCCGCTTCAGCAGGCCGGTGAAATAGGCGCCGCTGGTTCCGTCACTGGCATAGGCGATCGACCGGGCGGTCGTAAGGGCATGTTTGAAGGCTTCCACCGAGCCGATCTCGGGCGCACGGGTGCCCGATCGGACCGCCACTCCCATCGCTATCCGCCCGAAGGCGACCTGGCTTCCCGCCCTGATCTTGCCGAGCGCGGTCAGATCCTCGACATGATCCGGATTGGTGATGACGAGATCGAAAGCTTCGCCCGCCTCGATCTCTTTCCTGATCGCCGGATTGAGCGCCCATTTGACCGCCACCTTCAATCCCGTGGCCGCTTCGAACCGGGGAAGGAGAGCAAGGACGGCGGGCCGAACCGCAATGGCGCTGAAAAGCCGTATCTCCCCGCTCATGGCCGAGCCTCCCTTTTCAACCCAGCCGCTCCAATGCCGCCCGCATTCCGCTATGCGCCGCATCATTTCGCTGCAGCATCAGCGCCTTCGCCGCCTCGCCTGCCTTGTCCGGATGGCCGGCATTGAAGGGCGGCGACGGATCATATTCGATGCCGAGCTGGATCGCCCGCGCCACATCGGCGCCGGCAAGTTCCGCAACGATGGAAAAGGCGAAGTCGATGCCCGCCGTCACCCCGCCCGAGGTGATGATATTGCCGTCGCGCACGATGCGCGCCTTTTCATGGGTGGCGCCCACCAGGGGAAGCAGGTCGGTATAGGCCCAATGCGTCGCCGCTCGCCGACCCCTGAGCAGACCGCTGGCACCCAGCAGAAATGCGCCGGTGCAGACCGAGGTCGCATATTGCGCCTGCCTGCCCTGATGGCCGATGAAATCCACCGTCTCGGCATCGCCCAGCGCCTCGACGACCCCTGCCCCGCCGGGCACGCAGATCAGGTCCAGCGCCGGGCAGGTCTCGAATGTTTCGGTCGGCAGGAAGCTCAGGCCCCGATCGCTCGGCACCGGCTGCAGGCTTCTGGCGATGACATGCGTCCTGGCGCCGGGAAACCTCGAAGGCGCCGAGAGCGAAGGCGGCGTCGAGAGCCTGCTCAGCACTTCGAACGGCCCGGTGAAATCGAGCTGCGTGATGCCGGGAAAGATCACGAAACCAAGGTTGAAATCAGCCATGCCACATCTCCTCCGAAATGATGCATGCGAATCCTGGGCGAAATCATCTCACTTGCGGCCGATGGCTGCAATGGGCGACAGCAGGCTCGTGAAACTTGCCGCCATCCAGGACGCTGCCAAAGTGAGGTCGGCATCATCGGGTGCGAGGCCGTGTCCGGCCTCCAGCGCATGATGGGTGACATCGGCATTGGCCGCGGAAAGCTGCTCCGCAAGCTGCAGGGCATGGCGCGGCTGGCGCCTGCTGTCGTTGAGGCCCGACAGGATGAGCACCGGCTTTGCCGATAGATCCGGAAAGGCGAAACCCTCCGAGATCACCTGCGGGCGCAGCAGGATCGCACCGACGAACAGGTGCGGCGCAACGGCAAGCAGAGCCGTGGCAAAAATCGCCCCGCTGGAATATCCGACAGCGAGCATCGTCTCACTGCCGGATGCGCAAACGAAGCCGGCGGGGGACACGCTGTCTCTCGCGAGGTCCAGAAGCTCTTCCTCGGGTATGCTGAAATCCGGGCGGCGTTTGAAAAATGTGAAACCGTCGCCATCGGGGAAAGTCCCCTCTGGACAGATAGACGAAACATCAGGCGCGAGTTTTTCAATAAAACTCCGGATGAAGGCCGGGTGGCCGGACGACCCGTGAAGGCCGAGAAGTGCAAACATCAGGTCGTTCCGATCAAGTCGACCGCGGTCATGACGGAGGCAAGGAATCCGAAAATATCGGCGGAGGTAGACATGGTGGCGGGCCGCGGCCAAAGTCAATGCATGTAGCAGGCTCTCAAGAGCGCAGGAGCAACCGTTGAACAAAAGACTATCCGCAGACCTCCACCGGATCCTGATCTTCGGAAATGGCGGAACCGGAAAGACATGGCTTGCTCGCAAGCTCGGAACCTTGCTTGAGCGTCCGGTCATTCATCTCGATGATCTGCGCTGGGCTCCGGGCTATTACGGCATTGCGCGGGACAACCAGCTTGTCGCCAACGAAGTGATCGACGCAGCCAAAGCCGACATCTGGTTGATGGAGGGCGTTTACGGCTGGCTGGCAAACGTCGTCCTGAACCGGGCGACATCCCTTGTCTGGATCGATCTGCCGGAAGACGAATGTATCGCCAATGTCAGGACCAGAGGCATTCAGGGCGGTGAGAGCCAAGAGGCTTTCGAAGAGCTGATCAAATGGATCGGAGAATACCGTCTGCGCAATAACTCCACCTGCCATGCGGCGCATGCGCGATTGTTCGGAGCCTTTGACGGGCCGAAGATCATCCTCACGAACCGGGCTGAAATCGGCTCGTATCTGGAGAGCCTGAACCACAGGATTCCAGGCGATATCACCGGGGAGTGACCAGGCATCGTCCGCCCATCGGCATCGAACATTCACCACGCCTACAAGGTCCCGGCCGGGACGCTATATCCGGTTCTGCACTCCATGAAGAGGAAAGTTCATCTCGCCTCGCGAACCGAGCGAGTGGCCGAACATATCGCCGGATAGACAAGGCCACACCCTATGTCGTGGCAGGTCTGAAGATGGCCGGAGTGCCGTTTCGCGAGGGCTTCGGCGAAATCAATTCATGAGGGAGCAACGACCTGAAGGAGGAATTGATATGGCTACTGTCAGCGTTCGTTACATCGTCGACGACGTCGATGCAGCGATTGCATTCTATACGCAGTCGCTCGGCTTTACGCTCGCCATGCATCCGGCTCCGAGTTTCGCCATGCTGACCAGAGGCGATCTTCGCCTGCTGGTGAACGCAACGACGGGACCGGGCGGCGCGTCCCAGCCCATGCCGGATGGACGCCGGCCTGCACCCGGCGGCTGGAACCGCATCCAGATAGAGGTCGACAATATCGAAGCCGAGGTCGAACGCCTGCGCACATCAGGCGCCAGATTTCGCAACGACATCGTGCCGGGGATAGGCGGCAAGCAGATCCTCGTCGACGACCCCGCGGGCAATCCCATCGAATTGTTCGAGCCGCCCCAAAAGTAGCTTGCGGGACTCCAAGTGGCCGGAATACGCGCGCTGGCCTTTCGTCAACGGTGGGCATAGCCCTAGCCAACGATCCGGAACCGAAAGACGACGAGTGTTCATTCGCCGTCGATCTCTACTGCTAGTAAGATCCCGATAGCGGCCATTCCAGAGAAGTCGAAGGCGTGCCGCCTCGCTTACTCTTTCAAAGACACATGCCGTGCATCAATCCTGAGGAGGAATGACGCGCCGATGGTGATCACACCTATTGTCGCGAAGGTAAGCGGCAAGCTGATTTCGGCCAGCGCGCCCGTGACCATGCCCATGGCGGCAACATAAGCACCGCTCAACATGCTGATGATGGACAGCACAGTCGTTCTTCTGCTGCTGTCGATATGGCGATTGATGTAATCCGAGAAAATGGGACGTTGCAACGTGGCGGCCCCGAAGGTCGCTACGAAGGTCAATACCGCAGGCCACGAAGAGCTGCTGAAGGCCAGTGCGATGTATAGCAGACCGGGCAGCAATGTCGCAGTGAACAGCGCCCAACGGATGCCCAGGATGCGCTCCAGGACATGGGCGAAGTGACTGCTGGCCGCGCCCAGCAAGGATCCCAGCGCCAGACTCAATCCCAGCCAGTCCGCACCAACACCGGCGGCCAGCAGGTGAGGCTGATAGAAGGTGATAAGATAGGCCGTCAACGGATTGGCGAGGACCGACAATGCAACGATCCGCCGGAGTTTGCGGTTGCTGTACAGGAGGAACAGACCACTGGACAGGATTGCAAATGCGCCCTCTTCCTCGCGCGCAATGTCGTCTTCAGGCTCCCGTAGAAGCAACGAAACAAGGAGAGCGATGGCGACAGAGCCGATGGTCATGACAATCAGGTAGATATAGCTGTTCATGGTCAGATCGCGGGCGATATGCCCGCCTACCACTGCCCCGGCAATCATCGCCAACTGCGCTGAGGCACCGTTCTGCCCCATGACCCTTTGCATTGAGCCTTCCTGGTTACGCTGCCTGAGCGTATCGTACATGATCGACTCGAGGCAGCCGGAGGAGAAGGCGAACCCGACGCCTCCGAGGACCGCGCTGGCGACGAAGAGCGGATAGACGTCCGCATAAACGAAAACGATCTCGCCAGATAGCTGCAGCGCCAACGCCAGAACGATGGCCCATTTGCGCCCGATCCGATCAGCCAGGATACCGGATGGAACCTCCGAAACCGCCATAATGATGACGACTACTGCCCAGAGCGAGTTGATCTGGACGAAGTCCAATCCTCGTCCCTGGTAATAGAGAGTGGCGATAGGATGGTAGAAATATAGTGCGCCGAAAAAGGCTATCGCATGAAGCGCTGCAATATTGCCTCGAAAGCACGAGGCGAAGGATGAAGAATGCATGTAGACCTGCCGGCATCAAAGAGTTCGGATCGTCAAACGCTTTGAGTTACAGACCTGCCATGCCACCCCTCCGTTGCTGATTATCAGCGTTGCATGAATGGCTTGGCGACGCAACCGGCTTGTCCGTCGCGTCAAAGAACTGCGGCCGCCTGCTCGGTTCCCGTGGCAAGGCCGTTTCGCCACATCTTTATCTTTGACGGCCGTCTGACATCTACCGTTCCTCACAAAAAGCGGACGGCAACCCACCCCATCTCGGCCATTCGCGTTTTAGGGGTTCACGGCGTAGTGTTCGAAAATCCGGCAGTTCGAAACAGGGGAATTTTTGAATGGACGACGCGTGGAAGGTGCTCGAATCCAGGACGATCCTGCAGGATCGCTGGCTGAATCTACGCGCCGACGACTGCCTGACGCCTGACGGAGTGAGGATTTCTCCCTATTACGTGATGTCCTATCCCGATTGGGTCAATATCGTTGCGATCACCCCGGATGACCGCCTTTTGCTCGTTCGCCAATATCGGCATGCGGCGGGCAGGTTCTTCCTGGAAATACCGGGAGGCGGCCTCGACGCACAGGACGTCGACAGCGAAAAGGCAGCCCGTCGCGAACTGGAGGAAGAGACGGGGTACATTGCCCAAGACTGGCAATTGATCAGCAGCCTTTATCCGAACCCGGCCTCTCACACGAACCGTCTTCACACCTATCTCGCAACCGGCGCCGAGCGCAGGCACCAGCAACGCCTCGATGCCGGCGAAGAAGGGCTGACCGTTCATGCCCTTCCCATACCGGAGGTGCTGGACGGGTTGCAGGCCGGCCTGATCGGGCAGGCTCTTCACGTGTCGTCTATTCTTCTGGCGCTCCGGGTCGCCGGACGGCTGAGGTAATAAGCCGGGCACGTTGCCGATCCCTGGGGCCGGGCGGCCTTTGAGAAAAAGACCCCTCCCCAACCCCTCCCCACAAGTGGGAGGGGCTAACCCGCGGCACCGCCTCACACCTCCGAAACGTCGAATTTTGGGAAAGTCGGTGCGGCAAGTTAAGCCCCTCCCCCTTGTGGGGAGGGGTCTTCCGGACCGGCAGATCGACGCTGTTATCACCGTCCCGCGACGAGCGTGACGAGAAGCTCGTCCAGTTGCTCGAACTGCTCGGGCATCCCGCCCTCCGCCCCGGAATTGGCGTCGAACGCTTCCTTCGAGGGATAGAGTTCATGCAGCACCAGCAGCGTCTTGCCGTCTTTTTCCGCGAAAGTCACCGTGGTGATGGCAGCGTCATCGCTTTCCTCATTCGTCCAGACCAGGCGCGCGTTCGGTATCACTTCGAGATACTTGCCGAAGAATTCCATGGCGCTCGAGGCATCGTGGCCAAACGCAATACGGTAGCCGCCTCCGACGCGAACATCCATGCTGCAGGAAAGCATGGGCACGCCCATCGACTTCGGCGCCCACCACCGCATGAACAGCTCGGGCTTGGTCCACGCTTGAAACACGATATGTGCCGGACCGTTGAAGGTTCTGACAACGACGAGCTCACGCTCGGACGTCCGTTCCACCGTCGTGGGGTTCTTCATGGGGGTAGGCTTACTCTCCATCGACCTTCTCCTTCCGTTTCAGTTCCTCGACAACCTTGTCCAACTCGTCGAAGCGCGCGTCCCAGAGCTGGCGATACGCCTCGATCCATGCCGCCTCTTCCTCCAGCCGGCGCAGGCCGAGCCTGCAGGTCCGTACGCGCCCGATCTTCTCAGTGGTGACGAACCCCGCCTGTTCCAGGACGCCGACATGCTTCTTCATGCCCGTCAACGTCATCTGGAACGTCTCGGCAAGGTCCGTGATCGAAGCGTCAGCGCGCCCGAGCTGCTCCAGAATACCGCGCCGGGTGGCGTCCGAGAGCGCGGCGAACGAGGCATCGAGATGGGCTTTTGCATACTGAACCATTCGGTTCAGTATCTAACACATGGATGGGCGGCATGCAAGGGAACCAACCGGGCTGCGCCGGTGGCCGCCTCCCCTCAAAACCGATCCCGCATTTCGCCAATTCCGGTTGCCCCTGATCTCATATGGGAACAATATACCCCCGCGATGCGAGATCGCCCCTCGGCGGAAGCCGACCGTGGCGACGACAGTCGATGTGTTTCACTTGATCCAAGCATGGAATTTCTCGCGGCTATGTCGGCTTTCGCGATCGTAACCTGGAACTCCGGCCCAAGAGGGTCGCGGGAGGAGAACGCGTTATGAAAATCGTCCTTATCGGAGGCACCGGCCTCATCGGATCGAAGACCGCAGCGCGCCTGCGCGACAAGGGCCACGAGGTGCTGGCCGCATCCCCGAAAACCGGCGTCAATACCATTTCCGGGGAAGGACTGGTGAGCGCGCTGGCCGGGGCCGAAGTGGTCGTCGATCTTGCAAACTCACCGTCCTGGGAAGATCAGGCGGTCCTGGACTTCTTCGAAACATCGGGCCGCAATCTGCTCGCCGCAGAACGCGATGCCGGCGTAAAACATCATATCGCCCTGTCCATCGTCGGATCGGAACGGCTGCCGGAGAACGGCTATTTCAGGGCCAAGCTTGCCCAGGAAAGGCTCATCAAGGGATCGTCGATCCCGTACACGATCATTCATTCGACCCAGTTCATGGAATTCTTGAAAGGCATCGCCGACGAAGCGACCGTCGGGACTGTTGCCCGGCTCTCTCCTGCAGCCTTCCAGCCCATAGCGTCTGATGACGTTGCCGACATCGTGGCGGACGTTGCGCTTGCAAGGCCGATCAACGGGATGATCGAAATTGCAGGACCGGAGCGCTTCCCCATGAACGAGATCATCGGCCGTTACCTGAAGGCGATCAATGATCCGCGGGCCGTCGAGGCGGATGTTCACGCGCGCTATTTCGGGGCTGAACTCGATGATCGCTCGCTCGTGCCCGGCGAGGGTGCGAGGCTCGGCAAGATCGGTTTTGCAGACTGGTTTCGCCAGTCTGCGCAATCCAGGTAGCGTGAGGCTCCCGGCAACCGGGCCACGCGATCTTTCAATGGCTTGCGGGCTCGAAACGCATTTTTGCAACGGCAACGAAGAGGGTTACGATAATGAATTTTGCCCTATCCGCATTGCTGGTGTCAGCCAGCATCTGTCTCTCCGCCACTGTGGCTGCCGCCGCCGAAGACACTGCCAAAGTAACATCGCTCATGAGCAAAAACCTTCCCGACTATCCGGGCAAGGAAGGGCTCATGATTTCGGTCGAATACGGGCCGGGAGGCTCCTCGCCGGTTCACAAGCACGAGGCGGACGCGTTCGTCTACGTTCTGGAGGGCTCGATTGTGATGCAGGTCAAGGGAGAAAAGGAAGTTACCCTCTCTCCGGGGGATACGTTCTACGAGAGCCCTTCCGACATTCACCTGATCAGCCGCAACGCGAGCAAGACGAAACCGGCGAAGTTCATCGTCCTGCTGGTCAAGAAAAAGGGCGCTCCGGTGGTGATGCCTGTGAAATGACATCAGGCCTGCGAGCGCCGATGACGAAGCTTTGTGGTGCCGGCCCAACCAGTGCCGGCATTATCAGGGCTTTTTGATCGTTGCGATGCAGGGCGGGAACGAAAACACGGAGCGGATCGATGAAAGTTACGGTCATGGGAGCGAGCGGGCGCATCGGAACGCGCCTCGTTGAAAGCCTCCGCCAGGCGGGGGCCGAAGTCGTCCTTGCATCCCCCACGTTCGGAGTGAACAGCGTGACGAGGGAAGGCCTTAGGACTTCGCTCACGGGAGCGGACGCCGTCATCGACGTCACCAACGCTGCATCCTTCGGAGACAATTCCGCATTGGAGTTCTTCAGGACGTCAACCCGAAATCTCCTGGCCGCCTCTGCAGATGCAGGGGTCGGCCACTATCTCGCCCTGTCGATCGTAGGGACCCCTCGCCTCGTCGAGAGCGGCTATTTCCGCGCAAAGATGGTGCAGGAGAACCTGATCAAGGCGGCCCGGCGGCCCTATACGCTTGTCCACTCGACGCAATTCTTCGAGTTCATCAGCGGCGTGATCGACATGGCGGCGGACGATGACGGTATCCGGCTCCCTTCCGCCTCTGTGCGGCCGATAGCTGCTGACGACGTCGCGGAGGTGCTTACCCTGTTGGCTTTGGCGGCCCCGATGAACGATACGGTGGAAATAGCGGGGCCGGAGCAGTTCGCCCTCGATGAAATCGCCCGCATGCTCGTCGCAGCAAACGAAGACATGCGCCCGGTGATCACCGACGAGACCGCGCGCTACTATGGCGTCGAACTGAACGACGACACATTGCTGCCGCCTCACCCCGCCCATGTCGGTCCTGTCAGGTTCGAAGACTGGCTGAACCAGTCGATGGCCAGCTAAAGCATGTCGCGCAAAAGTGTGCGGCGGTTTTGCGATAACGACATGCGAAAAACAAAGACTTAAAGCGTGGCAAGCGAATCTGAAAGATCGCGACACGCTTTAGGGGTCAATCCCGGCCGGAGGACTTCACCGCATGGCGTCTGCTATCCGTAGCAAGGCTGCATATATGATCTCCGGATCACCTGGTGCGACGGCATTTCGGGCCAGGCCTTCGGCGTTGGCGACAATCTCGTGGGCCGCACGCAATGCTGAGCGCCCATCCGGCGTAAGTTCGGTCGTCAGGACCCTGCCATGGACCGGGTGGGCCATCCGCCTGATGAGGCCATCCCGTTCGAGTGTCGCTATGATGGACTGCATCGTCTGCGGTGTGACGAAAGCCCGCCGCGCAAGCTCCGCACTCGACAAGCCCGCGCTGAACTCAAGCCCCGCCAGCACCGAATATTGTGGCGTCGTCAATCCGATGTTTCGAAGCTGGGTGTCGAGATGGCCGCGCAGCGCTTGCTGCGCCCGCTTCAGCGCATACCCGAGCGAACGGTAGGTGTCATCAACAGGCGGATCAATCAGGCTGGACATATCAGGGCCCTTATACTATATCAGGGCCCTGACGATACTGCGTCAGGGATAAAAAGGAAAGATCGCTCATGCCTCGCCTCATTGGACCGGATTTCATCGGGATACAGACGAAGGATCTGGACGCCGCACGGACCTTCTATCGGGACATTGTCGGGCTTACGCCATCGGCAAAGGCTCCTCCGGGCGCGGTTGTTTTCGAAACGCATCCCATCCCATTCGCCGTCCGTACACCTATCGAGGACTTTGACGACACGCAGAAGCCAGGGGTTGGAATCGCGATCTGGTTTGGCTGCGACGACGCTGACGAATTGCACGCTCATCTGTGCGAGCGCGACGTGCGGATAGCTTTTCCACCGAAAGACGGCCCGTTCGGACGCTATTTCGCCTTCGTCGATCCATTTGGCTATACGATCACCGCGCATACCGTCCCGACAAACTGACGGCATCCAAAGAGCGCGGGCACTCCCACACTTCGGCTGCGTGCCGACGGCCAACGGCAACGTCCCAAGGTGGTCAGCCTGCGTTCGTTTCTTCCGGGGGCCGTCCATAAGCACCGAGAATGGCCGCGACTAGACCCGGGAATCGTTTATCGACTTCCTGGCAGCGCGAATGGTTGCGCATCTCCACGCCATGACGCTCGCCCCGGATAAGGCCGGCCTCACGCAGCACTTTCATATGCTGCGACAGCGATGATTTAGGGATGACGCGCCCGCCGAGATTGGAAAGCGCAGTGCATGTGCCGGTTGAACCGACGCCCGCGATCTGAGCGAAGATCGCCACGCGCTCCGGATCGGAGAGCGCATACAGGATCGCCTCCGGCTTCAAATCCTCGACGGCTGGATGAATGAGCGGTCTCATGAATTTTTATATAGGGCTACTTGAAATCAAGATCAACAGTTCCGAATTTCTGAACTATGGAACAATGCCGTCAACCCCGGCGGCAATCCAGGTCGAAAGGAATTGATATGTCGAAACTCGCTGGAAAAGTCGCCCTTGTGACGGGCGCCTCCAAGGGCATCGGTGCCGCCATTGCCAAGGCGCTCGCCGCGGAGGGTGCACACGTCGCGGTCAATTACGCGTCGAGCAAGGCGGGAGCAGATGATGTCGTCAAGACGATCGTCGCAGCCGGCGGCAAGGCCATCGCGGTACAGGGCGATGTTTCGAAGGCGGAACAGGCAAAGGGATTGGTCGACGCCACGGTCAAGGAATTCGGCCGTCTCGACGTGCTGGTCAACAATTCCGGCGTCTACGAGTTCGGGGCGATCGAAGAGATTACCGAGGAACACTATCACCGCCAGTTCAACGTGAACGTTCTCGGCCTGCTGCTGACCACCCAGGCCGCCGTCAAACACATTGGCGAAGGCGGCAGCGTGATCAACATTTCCTCCGTGGTGACCAGCATGGCTCCGCCCGCCTCCGCCGTCTATACCGGCACCAAGGGAGCGGTGGACGCCATCAACAGCGTGCTTGCCAAGGAGCTAGGCCCGCGCAAGATCCGCGTCAACGCCATCCTCCCCGGCATTGTCGAGACCGAAGGCACGCATACCGCAGGCGTCATCGGCTCCGATTTCGAGCACACCGCCGTGGCCCAGACCCCGCTTGCGCGCATCGGCCAGCCCGACGACATCGCCAAGGTCGCGGTCTTCCTCGCTTCTGACGATGCCGGCTGGCTGACCGGCGAGCGACTGACTGCCGCCGGCGGTTTTCGCTGATCGTCGATTGATACTGTGCGTGCTCTTTCATGGGGCACGCACCCTGCCCCCGTTGCTCAGTCGGGAAGCTCTTCCCAGACTTCGGAATAAGCCTTGAAGCCGATGCGCTCGTAGGTGGCTTTGGCCTTCGGATGATCCCAGGTATCCGTGTGTAGCCATACGCGCTCAGGTCGATGGTTCCATATCGCCCGCAGCGACCAATCCAGCAGATAGGGTCCGAGACGCCGGCCCTGGGCATCGGGGATCAGGCCAAAGTGCTTTAGCTCCACATCCCCCGCGCCGACGCCCGCAAACTCGCACAGCCCGACCGATCGTCCCTCGTGCCGCAAAATGTAGAGCGCCGTGGAACCGTCGCGCAGGAACGCCAGAAGTCCTTCCCTCGTCATCCGCAGACGCTCGTCCCATCGCAGGGGCGTCCCTATGGCTCGATAAAGGCGCAGATAATCGTCCGCATCAGGACGTTCCCTGGCGATAGCGGCGCCCGCAAGCGGAGACGACAGCGCAGCCCCGGTCGGAGGCGCAAGCTGTTCCATATATGTGACGAGAAGACGGACCATGGATGCGGGGGACTCAGCAACCGCCGATCGATAGCAGACCCCGTTGATGAAATCGACGTCTCACATGCCTTTGACGTCGCTCCTCCCTTTGCTGACGGGATGAAGGCCGCAGATCATGATAACAAGGCGCAAAGCGCGATACTCAGCGCCGATCGGGGGAGCCAGGCCAGAATGACGCTGACCTTGCCCCAGTAATCGAGGTGTACTCCTCGACGTAATCCTCTCCGATTTAAGGATTATGCAGTAGCCCGCAGCGCTATTGCTGCTGCTGCGCCGGCGGCGGGGTGCCGATCTTTTCCAGAACCTTCTTGGCAAGAGCCGGGTCGCTTTGTGCGGCTGTCAGAATCGTCGAGTATTCCTCGACAGAGATGTCCTTGGAGGCTTCGACGGTGTCGACCATCTGCTTCTTGGCTTCGTCCTGCAGCTTTTGCTTCGCAGCCTCGTCCTTCGTCGCGCCGATTTTGGCCGAATATTCCTGCCTGACCTTGTCGACCTGCAGATAGGCAACGGCAAAGGCCTCGATTTTCTGATCGCTGACAGGGGCGGCTGCACCATTGTCGCCGCTCTGCCCCTGCATCGGCGCCTGGCCCTGCATCGGCGCCTGGCCCTGCGCCGGCGGCTGCTGTTGCGCCTGGGCCATGTCCACGGCGGATGCCGGGCTGAAAGCAAGCAGGCTGAAGACCGCAGCGGTCATCGTTGCGACGGGTGTGTAACGAGTGATCATAGTCATTCCTTTTCACGTGCATGATTTGATCGGCAGCAGGACCGCCTCGGTCGATCGCTCAGCCGCTAGAGGCTGGCGAGGTCGCGACGATGGACCTTTAAGAGGGCACGGTGCGGCGGTGGCGGGGCAATTTGCTGACGATTGAGCGGCAGCTTTGTGACCGTCGACATGCCGGCCGGCGCGGATAAATCCGGTGCCAGTTCACGAGGCTGGCGTTCCTGGGAGGCCTCCCGCCGGGACGTTCCATCCGGAGATGGATCTCGGACCAGGCCGACTCAAGCCCTCTGCCATGACATCGGATCAGCCTGCAAGCGTTAGCCAATCGCCGATCGTCGTTCCATGATGCCGCGTGGAACGCGCAGCCGGAATGGCAGGGCGGTCGGTTGCCACGGTTCTTCGGACTTCGCGCGGGCTAAGCCCGAATTCGTGGCTGAAAGCACGCGTAAAATTGGCGGCGACGGCGAAACCGGCAGCCTCCGCAATCTCGGAGATCGGCCTGTTGTCGGCCGGGTTGCCAAGATCCGCATAGGCCTGCAGCAGTCGCCGTTTGCGGATATAATTAAGCACTCCCCCGTTCGCTTCGAACAGTTGGTAGAGCCGCGTGCGCGAGATGCCCAATGCGCGGCAAATAGCGTCGGGTGTCAGATTGTCTGATTGCAGGTTGAGGTGAATGTAGCGATGCGCCCGCTCCATCATTCCCACCCTGGCTTGGACTTGCCCCGTATCCGATTTTATGGATGAGGCAGCACATGCAACGACCATGTCGGCGATCGTCTGTATGATGCGCGGTACCTCCCCGGCCGTCAGGTTGCCCAGCTTCGTTTCCAGACCGGCGATATAGCTGACGAGCAATTCAGCCAGGCTACCGGACAGAAGCGTATTGTTGACACCCTGGAGAAGGCTTGCATCCACGGCCAGCAATTCATAGGGCAGGAAGACAAGCATGGCGTCGCAATCGGTCATCCGCCCGCGATAGGGATAACCGAGAGATCTGAAAAACACCTCGCCGGCACCGGTTTCCGTGACGTGACGGCTGACCTCGTTCCATATCCGGCCGCTGCGAGGCAGGCCGACGTTCCAATGGTCTATCGGGCTCGAACGGAGCATGGATTGATCGCGGACATAGCTATGCGCCTGGGCGCGCTGCTGGACGATGAGCATGCCGCCGAGATGCCAGCCGATCTGTTCGGCAAGAAACCCGTCGTCGGGTGATTTTCCATCCGGCAGATGGACACTGACGAGAGGCGCCATATGCGCACGCCAGGCCTGGAACTGGTCTTTCGGCGGCAAATCCCAAGTCGAGAAACGCAAGGGCACAAGCGCAGGCGCAGCATCCAGGCGTTGGTCCTTCTCCGTGGCCGGTTCGCGCGGCCAGCGCCGCCGCTCCAGGTGGGCCGGCCATGCCTGCCCCGCAGCGGGGTCATCTCCAGATCCAGAACCCGTAACCATCCAATCCCTCCAGCGTAACAACCGATCCGACCGGGCCGTTGAAACTGAGAGTGAACAATCGTTTTTGCGGCAAAATCGCCGCCGGAAACCGCCCTAGCCGGGAATCGGCGAGCAGCCACGTCCATAAGTTGTTTATCATACTCCCTTTGGAGCAGAAATGTACGGTGCGATAATTTTCAGGACGCGCGGATAACGACAATTGCGTCCCATGGCTGTATTTAAATAAGCACGGTCATTTCCCGAATGAAGACGGAATAGACCAGAATATTTCACCGGCCAGCGCCGCGTTAAAACGTGGAAGTCTTAGGTGAAACGATAAAAATTCAAGACAAAACATGAGAATACGAGGAGGTAGTCGTGAACTATCCGGGCAATATTCGTGCGTCTTCTGCATAGGCTTCGGCCTATTCGGAGACTCTTCGTCACACAACCCGCAGCCGCCAAAAAGAATAGTTATAACCGGCTGTGCAGGCTTCCTTGATCACTCAACTGGGGGAGGATTGAGGCGATCGTTGGCAAGGCCATGTGAGACGAAGCGAGGGGTTGCGCGCAAATTCAGGCGCCATTTGTCTATGCGTAGGAGCCTGATGCTGAAGCGCAACCCCATTCCATCGATTTCAAGAGAGTTCTGATGCGAGCTGCCCGCTCATGGGCAAACGGAGGCTAAGATGATCACTACCGATAACCAGAACCACATCGAATTGAAACCGGCTTCGAACTGCAGACGGGAAGTCGAAATCGCCATGATGGGAATGCTCACCAATCTGCAGACCCGTGGATGGTCAGCCGCCGAACTGGCACTGGCGCTTGCGGATGCCTCGGAAGAGCTCGTGATGCTGATCGCCAGCAAAAAACTGAGATCGAATTAAGCATTCAAGCCGGATCGCTATGCTTTTGCGGGCGTGATGAAGCCAAGGACGTTGGCGGTGGGTTTGTCGTATCGCGTTGCGATACGACACCGCCCGGAAGCGAGTTGAAGGTGACAGATGCGGCMCGGCCACATCAACGGTCGAAGCAGACACGGCGATTGACCGGAAGGTCTGCCACTATCGAGAAACGTCACAAGCCGCCTGTCGCCCGCGTCGCCTCCACCGAGGAACGACCCCGCCCCGCCACCGAACCCACGCCAGCCATCACGGCAGCAGCAAAATGCTGCCTGCCGACCGCCCCGTTTCCATTTCCTCATGCGCCTTCGCAACCTCGGCCAGCCCGTATTCCGCTGATATCTCGCAGACGATGCCCCGCTCCATCGCGGCGATTGCCGCCTGCGCCGCGTCGCGGTATCGGCCGACATCGGCGCACCAGGCCATGATGCTCGGATGCGAGAGCGATTTGCCCGGCCGAAGCTCCTCGACGGCAACGGGTGGAATGGGGCCGGCGGCCTGGCCGATGGTGATGGCCGTGCCGAAGGGGCGCACGGAGCGGATGCTTTTCAGGAGCATATCGCCGCCGATGCCGTCATAGGCAACATCGACGCCGTTGCCGCCCGTCAGCTGCTTTACTTCGGCAACAATATCGGCCCCTCGCCCGACAATCAGATGGTCCGCGCCATAGGAAGTGGCGAGTGCCGCCTTCTCCGGCGAACTGACCGTCCCGATGACGGTGGCATTAAGCGATTTCGCCCATCGCACGAGAATGCTGCCGAGCCCGCCGGCGGCGGCGTGGATCAGCACGGTGCTGCCCTGCCCGACATTGGTGACCTTCTTCAGCAGCATATAGGCCGTCATGCCCTTGAGCAGCGAGCTTGCGGCCACCTTGGCGGAGACCGCATCGGGAAGCGCAATCACCCGTTCGGCTGCCATGATGCGGGTGGAGGCATAGGCGCCGGCCGGCGGGCCGGCATAGGCGACGCGGTCGCCCGGTGCAAACTCCGTGACATCGGCGCCGACCTCTTCGACGACACCCGCGGCCTCGACACCGATGACGGCGGGATAGGAGGGCAGCGCATAGAGGCCCTTGCGGTGATAGACATCGAGGAAATTGGTGCCGACAGCCTGATGGCGGATCCTGACCTCACCGGGACCGGGAGACTCTGACGGCTGATCCTGCAGCCGGAACTGGGTGACATCGCCGGGGGCGTTCAGCAGGACGATCTGGTCGGGCATCGGTCATCTTCCTTTGTCTGGGGCCGCGTTATGGGGAGAAACTAGCCGATAGCGCTATGTGTGAAAATTCCCTATTGTCGCACAATGATTGGGAAAGAATTCACACAGATCGACTGGGACGACCTGAGGCACTTCCTGGCGCTGGCGCAGGCGGGAACCTTCCTCGGCGCGGCAAGACAGATCGGCGTCGAGCACGCCACGATCAGCCGGCGCATTGCCGCCCTTGAGAAAGATCTCGGCCGCAAGCTCGTCGACCGCCGCGGGCGGCGCATCGTCCTGACTGATGACGGCGAACAGGTTGCCAGACACGCCGCCCTCGTCGCCCAGCAGATGGCTGTTATCGAGCAACTCGGCCGCGCAAGCGCCACGGAGATGCGCGGCCATGTCAGGATCAGCGCCCCGCCGGCCCTGTCGAGYGTGCTTCTTGCAAAACCCATCGCCGCCATCAGGCGAGAGCATCCGGGCATCGAGATCACGCTCGTGGGCGAAAAGCGCCTCGCCTCGCTGAACCGCCGGGAGGCGGATATCGCAGTGCGC
>NZ_JBFUBG010000024.1:0-71784 GCF_056405875.1 Rhizobium sp. P1_E6
TTCCAGGGATACCGCAAGGCCCTGGATGACGTTGGTGCCGTGGCCGGTGACCGATGCCTGGGCGATCGAGACGACCGGGCGCTTGCCGGTGCCGGTATAGTATTCAGTGATGACGACGATCAGCGCTGTGACGACGAGGCCGACGAGACCGCAGAAGAAGAGCTTCGTTCCGGTAATGTCGAAACCTGCTACCTGGCCAAGCGAACCCCAACCGACTGTCAGCGAGGTTGCTGCGCCGAGACCAATGATCGACAAGAGGCCCGTCACGATAAGGCCCTTGTACAGGGCGCCCATGATCGAGCCGTTCGAGCCGAGCTTGACGAAGAAGGTGCCGATGATCGACGTGATGATGCAGGCGCCGCAGATTGCCAGCGGATAGATCATAGCCGACTGCAGTATGGGTGCACCGGCAAAGAAGATTGCCGCGAGAACCATTGTGGCGACGACGGAGACTGCATAGGTCTCGAACAGGTCGGCCGCCATGCCGGCGCAATCGCCGACATTGTCACCGACGTTGTCAGCAATGGTTGCCGGGTTGCGCGGATCGTCTTCCGGAATACCGGCTTCGACCTTGCCGACGAGATCGCCGCCGACGTCGGCACCCTTGGTGAAGATGCCGCCACCGAGACGGGCGAAGATCGAGATCAGCGAGGCGCCGAAGCCGAGCGACACAAGGGCGTCGATGACTTCACGCGAGCCGGCCTCATGGCCGAGCACGATAGTCAGCACATAATAATAGATGGAAACACCAAGCAGCGCGAGGCCGGCAACCAGAAGGCCGGTAATCGCGCCCGACTTGAAGGCGATGTCCAGGCCGGCCGAGAGGCTGGTGGATGCTGCCTGGGCGGTGCGCACGTTGGCGCGGACGGAGACGTGCATGCCGATGAAGCCGGCGGCACCCGAGAGGACGGCGCCGATCAGGAAACCGATCGCGGCCGTGGCGGAAAGGAGCAGCCATGCTGCAATGAAAACAACAATGCCTACAATGGCAATGGTTCTATACTGACGCGTCAGATAAGCCTGTGCGCCCTCGCGGATATAGCCCGCGATCTCCTGCATGCGGCTGTTGCCCTGGTCGGCAGCAAGTACCGACCGGGTTGCCCAGATGGCATAGACCACCGAGAGCAGGCCACATGCGATTACCAATAAAAGAATGGTCATTCGCTCTTTCCTCCCATAAGCCGGAGCTCACTCCTTCTCCGGCGACGAATGCTGCTGAATCGACTCCTCTCCATAGAAACGCCCAGCAGGCGAGCGGAGATTGCGTGGTCGATAACGTCGCGTCAAGACTGCAAAACTTCAAAAGCCTTGCAGTTCCGCAGAAACAAAGGGAGGGATCGTTTGGCGGCTAAGTGCCTATTTCTTCTGGTCGCCGCGCACCTGCTTGGCGATGCGGTCCAGAACAGCATTGACGAGCTTCGGCTCATCATCGTCGAAGAAGGCCCGGGCGATCTCGACATATTCGGTAACGATGACAGCGACGGGCACGTCCTTGCGGTCGACGAGTTCGAAGACGCCGGCGCGCAGGATGGCGCGGACGGTGCTGTCCAGACGCGATAGCGCCCAGTCGTCCTGCAAGGCGGAGGCGATCAGCGGATCCAGACGAAGCTGGTCGCGCACGACGCCAGAAACGATCGAGCGGAACCAGCCGGCGTCAGCCTTCAGATAGGTTGCGCCGTCGATTTCCTGTCCAAGGCGGTGGGCCTCGTATTCCGCCACGATTTCCAGAACGCCGGTGCCGCCGATATCCATCTGATAAAGCGCCTGCACAGCCGCAAGACGCGCAGCGCCCCGCTGATTGGCAGCCTTGACCGGTCGTTCGGTATTTTCGTCAGTCATTCTTATGCACCCAACTTCTTCTTCAGCTCGATCATGGTGAGAGCTGCACGGGCAGCGAAACCGCCCTTGTCCTTTTCCGAGCGGCGCACGCGCACCCAGGCCTGTTCATCATTCTCGACGGTCAGGATACCGTTGCCAATGGCAAGGGACTCGCTGACAGCGAGATCCATAAGAGCGCGCGAGGACTCGTTCGACACGATGTCGAAATGATAGGTCTCGCCGCGGATGACCATGCCGAGGGCAACGAAACCATCATACTGCGTGCCGTCATTATCCGCGCCATCGAGCGCCATGGCAATCGCCGCCGGAATTTCCAGCGCGCCGGGCACGGTGACGACGTCGCAAGTAGCGCCCGCCTCTTCCAGCGCGAAGGTCGCGCCTTCCAGAAGAGCATCAGCCATGTCGTCATAGAAGCGTGCTTCGACGATCAAAATATGGGGAGYGGTCTCTTTCGGCATGGTTCACCTTCGTTTGGAGGGGCATTTTCCACTCGGGCAGGCCGCGGTCAAAACATGCCTTCGTCCGAATGGCAAGCAAATTCGGGTGGCGCTCTAAAGGAAAGACGAAATATCTGCAATGGGATAGCAGAGGCAGGCATTGTCAGGCGCAACGACGCAAAAAACATGCTTAGCCGGGTGCCGGAATAACGGCAATTCCAAGGCAGATTTCATGAACAATTTGTAATTTGTTTTCAGTAGCTTAGGCCATTGAAACGCCGATGCTGCAGCGCCAAATCCCTGTCGTAACGCCGACGATCCCCTGCAACGACAGCCGACCGTCCCAGCTGACGAAAGGATACTATCATGAACCGCGTTGCTAAAATCGCTATTGCCGCCGCTTTCTCCTCCCTTGCATTTGCCGGCGTCAGCCGGGCTGAAAGCCTCGGCATGAATACCGCCCAAGGTATCGAACAGACCCTTCGCACCTTCCAGGGCAACGACTTCGACATCCAGCCCGTCTACGACTGGCACAACCTCGACGACGAAAGCACCGGTCCGCGCTCCGTCCTCCAGCGCTCCCAGAGTGCTGTCCACGCCATACAGGCCTCCATCGACGCCAACAGGTCGCTAGCACACAGGCTGAACAGTGATGGTGTCAATATCCGCAATGTCGTGAACGCCGAACAGGCAGCCGACGGCAGCATTACGTTCTACGTTCGCTGAGGCTGCCACGGAAGGCGGGCATGGGCGGCTGATCTCCTCACCGCCCATGCCGCCTTTTCCCGAAATCGCTGTTGCATTTTCCGCCGGATAGGGTTGTCTTCTCGCCAAAGCGGAGGACCCTATGGCGATGAATGCAAAGCCGGTCATCAATACGGCCGACCTACCCCTTGAGCACTGGACGAGAGGACGGCTTTTCGAAAGCCGCGACACTTCGTTCGGAAAACACCTGGGTCTCACCAATCTCGGCATCAGCTACAGCGAAGTGCCGCCCGGCAAATCCGGTTGCCCCTTCCATAATCATCATGTCGAGGACGAGCTCTTCTATATCATCGAGGGCACGGGCGAATATCGTTTCGGCGACCAGCGCTATGCGATCAAGAAGGGCGACGTGCTGGGCGCGCCCGCAGGCGGGCCGGAAACGGCGCATCAGATCATCAACACCGGATCAACGCCGCTCATCTATTTCGGCCTGTCGACCAAGGCGAAGACCGAGATCTGCGAATATCCCGATTCCGGCAAGTTTCTCGCCAAGACCAACCGCGAAGGAAGCTCCTTCGACCATATCGGCCGGGGAGAAAATGCGCTCGATTACTGGGACGGCGAACCCGGCCTCTGAACCTCGGCCACCTCTCGACAATTTGTTTAAAGCATTCTCATCATGATCGATATTCCGACCTTGGAGACCGAGCGGCTCGTGTTACGCCCTCACCACATCGATGATTTCGATGCTCATTACGATCTCTGGCGAAACGAGGACGTCGTGCGCTTCATCAGCGGCGTACCTTCCACCCGCGAGCAGAGCTGGTCGCGCATGCTGCGCCTTGCCGGCATGTGGCACTATATGGGCTTCGGCTTCTTCGCGATCGAGGCGAAAGAAAGCGGCCGTTTCATCGGCGAAGCGGGTTTTCTCGAAGCCAAACGGGACATGCAGCCGTCGATCGAAGGCACGATGGAGGTGGGTTGGGCGTTGCTGCCTTCCGCGCACGGCAAGGGTTATGCCACAGAAGCGCTGAAGGCAATCATCGGCTGGGGCGAGAAGCAGTTTCCGGGACGACCGATGAGCTGCATCATCAGCCCGGACAATTCCCCTTCCCTGAAAGTAGCCGAGAAGCTCGGCTTCAGGGAAACAGCGCGGACGGACTATAGCGGTCCGGTCATTCAGTTTTTGCGCTAGGGAATTCGGCAAGACGGGCGGCATAACGCGCCATCGTGTCGACCTCGAAGTTGACGAAGTCGCCTGCCCTGCGTTCGCCCCAGGTGGTGACCTCAAGCGTGTGGCGGATCAACAGCACGTCGAAATCCGTACCATCGACGGCATTCACGGTCAGCGACGTGCCGTCGAGCGCAATCGAACCCTTGGGTGCCACGAATTTCGCGAGATGGAAAGGCGCGCGCAGACGGAAGCGCGTAGCATCGCCTTCCTCCGTGACCGACAGGATCTCGGCCTTGCCATCGACATGGCCGGAGACGATGTGGCCGCCCAGCTCGTCGCCGATCTTCAGCGAACGCTCAAGATTGATATGGTTGCCCGCCTGCCAGGTGGAAACGGTGGTAAGCCGCAGCGCCTCCTCCCATGCTTCGACCTCGAACCAGCGGCCGTTGCTGCCGTCCTGCGGCAGGCCGGTCACGGTGAGGCAGATGCCGGAATGGGAGATGGAAGCGCCCATATCGATGGTCGCCGGATCGTAATTCGTCGCGACGCGAAGCTTGATGCCTTCCTTCAACGGCGAAACGGATTCGATCGTGCCGATATCGGTAACAATTCCGGTGAACATCAATTCTCTCTTTCGTATTCGTCCAGGCGATCCGCGCCGAATATATAAGTGCCCCTGTGGGCGAAGCCGGATGGTATGTCGGTTGCCTGCAACGGAGATTCAATACCGCCCTCGCCGATGACGAGAGGCGCCTGATAAAGCTGGATACGATCGACGAGACCGGCTTCGAGGAAAAGCCTCGCGGTTTTCGCGCCGCCTTCGACCAGGAGCGAGGAGATGCCGCGTGTGGCAAGGGCCGGCAGCAGGACTTCGGGATGATAGGGATTGCAGTAAAGGATTTCGACGCCGGCGGCTTCGAGTGCTGCGCGGCGGGAGTCCATCTCGGTTGGGTCAGTGGGTGTGTTACCCCCCTCTGTCCTGCCGGACATCTCCCCCACAAGGGGGGAGATTGGCTGGAGGCCAGCTCCCTGCACCACATTTTCCGCTGCGGGTGACGAGCGACCATCTTGGGAATTCGGAGCKAGCGCCTTGCCGATCTCCCCGCTTGTGGAGGAGATGTCCGGCAGGACAGAGGGGGGTGTCCCATCCGCCTCCGACCCTAGCGGTGAAACCTCTTCACTCGCCACAACGATGACCGGCACCTCCCGCGCCGTCTCGACAAGCTTGCTCGTCAGCGGCAGCGAAAGAGTGGGATCAAGCACGATACGAACAGGCGATTGCGTTTCAAGCCCGGGCGCACGCACCGTCAGCAACGGATCGTCAGCAATCGCGGTGCCGATGCCAACGAGGATCGCATCGGTTTCGGCGCGCAGCGCCTGCACCTGGGCGCGGGCTTCCGGGCCAGTGATCGCCACCTGCCCTACCCCCTCGCGGCCGATCATGCCATCGGCTGAAACGGCAAGTTTGAGAGTCACATAGGGGCGGTTCTTCGTCTGGCGGGTGAGATAGCCTGACAGGGACTGCCTGCCCTCCTCCTCCAGCACGCCCGACGTCACCTCGATGCCGGCATCGCGCAGCATGGCAATGCCGCGGCCGGACACTCTGACATCAGGATCGGTGACGCTGATGACGACGCGGCCGACGCCATAAGCGATCAGAGCCTCGGCGCAGGGCGGTGTCTTGCCGTGATGCGAGCACGGTTCAAGCGTGACATAGGCCGTCGCACCGCGGGCGAGTTCACCGGCTTCGGCCAGCGCCTGCGGCTCGGCATGCGGGCGGCCGACGAGCGCGGTCACGGCACGGCCGACGATCACACCATCACGGACGATGACGCAGCCGACGGATGGGTTCGTGGAAGTCTGGCCCGTATGCCAGCGCGACAGGCGGATCGCGGCTGCCATGAAGCGTTCATCCTCAGGCTGCGCGATCCCCTCGCCCATGGTCAGACGTCCAGCGGATCGCGGCCGATCTTGGCGTTGATCTCGGCGATCAGTTTTTCGAAATCCTCGGCATGCGAGAAATCGCGATAGACCGAAGCGTAGCGGACGAAGCCGACATCATCGAGGCTCTTCATGGCTTCGAGAACCTGCAAGCCTATCTGTTCGGAGGAGATTTCCGTCTCGCCCGAGCTTTCCAGCCGGCGCACGATGCCGGAAACGGCGCGCTCGATGCGGTCGCGATCGACAGGGCGCTTGCGCAGCGCCACGTCGAAGGAACGGACCAGCTTGTCACGATCGAAGGGAACTTTCCTGCCGGTCTTCTTGGTGACCATCAGTTCGCGCAACTGCACGCGCTCGAAGGTCGTGAAGCGGCCGCCGCAATCCGGGCAGATGCGGCGCCGGCGGATGGAGGTGTTATCCTCCGCCGGGCGTGAATCCTTGACCTGAGTGTCTTCCGAACCGCAATAGGGGCAGCGCATGCCTTCTCCTTAGCATCGGCCCGAAAATCGAAATCGATTTTCGGAAAGCCTGATGCGTAGATTCAAAGAGTTAGAGCGTCCTTCGTGCGCCCGAACGGGCGCATGGCGCTCTAGCCCATGTAATCATACATGGGAAAGCGATCGGTCAGGTTCACCACCTTGCCGCGGACGGCAGCCTCGACGGCGGCATTGCCCTCGTCGGAATTAGCAACCTTCAGGCCATCGAGAACCTCGACGATGAGGTTACCGATTTCGCGGAATTCCGCTTCCTTGAAGCCGCGCGTCGTGCCGGCCGGAGCGCCGAGGCGCACACCCGAGGTGACAAAGGGCTTTTCAGGATCGAAGGGAATCCCATTCTTGTTGCAGGTGACGTAGGCGCGGCCGAGCGCTGCTTCGGCGCGCTTGCCGGTGGCGTTCTTCTTGCGCAGGTCAACCAGCATCAGGTGGTTGTCCGTGCCGCCGGAGACGACATCGAGGCCGCCAGCGATGAGCGTTTCGGAGAGCGCCTTGGCGTTCTTGACGATCTGCGCAGCATAATCCTTGAATTCCGGCTGCAGGGCTTCGCCGAATGCGACAGCCTTGGCGGCGATGATGTGCATCAGCGGGCCGCCCTGGAGACCGGGGAAGACAGCCGAGTTGAACTTCTTGGCCAGATCCTCGTCATTCGTCAGGATGACGCCGCCGCGCGGACCACGCAGAGATTTGTGGGTCGTCGTCGTCGCAACATGGCAGTGCGGGAACGGCGACGGATGTACGCCACCGGCAACGAGACCGGCAATGTGGGCCATGTCGACCATGAGGTAAGCGCCGACGCTGTCAGCGATCTCGCGGAAGCGCTTCCAGTCCCAGATACGCGAATAGGCGGTGCCACCGGCGATGATCAGCTTCGGCTTGGTTTCCTTGGCCTTGCGCTCGACTTCATCCATATCGAGCAGGTTGTCGCCTTCGCGCACACCGTAAGACACGACGTTGAACCACTTGCCGGACATGTTGACCGGCGAACCGTGCGTCAGGTGACCGCCGGAGTTCAGGTCGAGGCCCATGAAGGTATCGCCCGGCTGCAGCAGCGCCAGGAATACCGCCTGGTTCATCTGCGAACCGGAGTTCGGCTGAACGTTGGCAAAATTGACGCCGAAGAGCTTCTTGGCGCGCTCGATGGCCAATTCCTCGGCGATATCGACGAACTGGCAGCCACCGTAGTAGCGCTTGCCCGGATAACCCTCGGCATATTTGTTGGTCATGATGGAGCCCTGGGCTTCCAGAACGGCGCGGGAAACGATGTTCTCGGATGCGATCAATTCGATCTCATGCCGTTGACGACCGAGTTCCTTTCCGATCGCGCCAAAGATTTCCGGATCGACGTCCGCAAGCGAGCGATTGAAGAAGGATTCGGTGGAAGCATTGGTCATGGCGGGCTCCTACGGTGGAATGCGGCAAGGTATTAGCCTTCCGCCGATGCGAGGGCAATACGAAGAACGACATTTGCTGGGCTAAGCGCGCGGGCCGATCACTTTGATTGAAGTGGGGGCCGCAGAAACAAAAAAGCCGCGCAAATGGCGCGGCTTTTGAGGATCGTTTGATGTCCGGATTACTGGACCGGCTGCTCCATACCCGAGGTAGTGTCGAGCGCCAGTTCGGCATTGCCATCCATCTCGTAGATGTCGTCGCGGAACTGAACGACGCCGTCGGGCATGCCCCAGGCCGAGATATAGACGAAATAAACGGGAACTTCGGTCGCGAGCTTGATCGGCGTGTTGGTGCCGCTTGCGATCACCTGCTCCATCTGCTGGCGGTTCCAGCCGGGCGTTTCGCGCAGCAGCCAGTTCGACAGGTCGCGGACGTTCTGGACGCGCACGCAGCCCGACGATTCGAAGCGCATGAGCTTGTTGAACAGGCCCTGCTGCGGCGTGTCGTGCATGTACTCGCCGTTCTTGTTGTAGAAGTTGATTTTCGTGGACGCCATGGCGTTGATCTTGCCGGGGTCCTGACGGAACATCAGGTTCGGCGCCTCGCCGTTCCAGTCGACGGTCTCGGGGGGGACTTCGTTGCCCTTGCCGTCGATCAGGCGGATCGCGTTCTTTTCGAGATAGGTCGGATCCTTGCGCATCAGCGGCACGATGTCCTTCTCGACGATCGAGCGGGGTGCCGTCCAGTAGGGGTTGAGGATGACCTCGTAGACCTTCGAGTTGACGAGATGCGTCGGGCGGCTCAGGCGGCCGACAACCGCGGTATGGCGCGTCGCAACGCTGCCGTCTTCAACGGCTTCCACATAGGCAGCCGGAATGTTGACCATCAGGTGGCGGCGTCCCAGGTCTTCCGGGAAGGTCTGCAGGCGGATGAGGTTGGTGTTCAACTGCTGCAGGCGCACATCGGCGGGAATGTTCATCGCCTTCAGCGTGAATTCGCCGAGCACACCATCGGCGGGCAAGCCGTGACGGGCCTGGAAGCGCTTGACGGCGCCGTCGACATAGGAATCGAAGGCGTTGGACAGGCCGGCTTCACGCGGCAGATCGCCGGTGATCGCGAGACGCTGGCGCAGCGCCTGGACGGTGGGGGAGCTAACACCGAGCTGCAGGCGCTGATCGCCAGGATTGACCTCAGGCCAGCCGCCGGCGGAAGCGATCTGCTGATACTGCATGATCGCCTGCTGGGTGCTCGGCACCGACTGCGGGCTGAGGATCGGAGTATTGGAGAGAACGGCAGTCGCCGTGCGCGAGGCGGCCTTGGCATCGAACTGGTCGTCCCAGTTACCGCGCTTGGGGGCATTCAGGAGCCCATCCAGCGCCGATTGCGCGAATGCGGGTCCGGCAAGCGCGCCGGCACCAACCGTTGCCGCCGACGCCAAGAAGGCGCGGCGGGAGAGAGCTTCAATTCCGTTCTTCTTAGACATTCGTCCCAACCACTCAATGCCGCGGTGGAGGAAGCCGCAGCCATTTGCGATATCACCGCGCTTTAACGCAGATCCCTATCCGTTCGTTCTTCCGGCGCAGCAGGAAATTCCGCCAGTCCCATCACAAGATTGCGAGCAACCTGGATGGTGCCAATGGTCCATCGAGGACGCCGGCTATCGAATATTCCGCTGTCACATCAATATGGCCAATTCGTGTTGCCGGGCCGGAAGACAGACTGCCGGTTGCCGGGAACCGCATGCCACGAACCATAAGACGGGTAAACCGTGCCGGTTAATAACGACTAAAAAACGGCTTGAATACCGGGCTTTGTGCTTGGTTGCCGTGCGTTGCAAAGATGCCACGCAGAGGTGAATGGCCAAACTGGGCGCGCTGAGAACGCAGCCGGTTTTCGTCAACATCTAACCTGATGGCCGCGTGAGCAGATGAGCAGCCGGCTTCCGTGGCAGAACGCCGCCTGCTCGGCGCCTAACTTACCGAGGGACACTCAGCCAGCAGCGCAATTTGATGGGGTGGGTCCGGTCTATTTCGGCCGGTGTGGGCTCGCCTTTACGGCTGGACATGACGCCGTCCGTTCATCATATGCTCGCGAATTGCAAGTGCTAGATTTTGCCCTTCTTGTCCACAATTTCCTGTGCAAGCGCCTTGATAGCCCCCGCTTTGTCATCAATCAGGATTTCAATTAGGTGCTCAACGATCTGGAAGCACTTGAGAATGGTGTCCCATTTCATCGGGCCTGCATGACTGCCGAGATTCCCGACCCATCGGAGAGCATCAAAAAGCGTTTTATGGCCCGGCTTTTGGTCCTCGAACAGGTCGATCCGCTTGCTAAGATCGTAACGCGTCGGCTTGGATTTCTTGGTCATTCCCTCTCTCGGAATGCCGTAGTGGTCAAGCAGCGCCTCAACGAAGACGCGGATGCGATTTGCGCAGGCGCCGGTATCGCCCCACATCAAACCGAAAGCCGCGCTCAAATGCTCAGCGCAATGTTTCGGTAACTGGTCGGACAGGCGAAACACTGGAGGTGCCGGGAACATGCTCCGGGGAAGGTACTCGGGCCGGTAATGCTCTTGAGCACCATCCTCATCGTATTGGATATCGACATCATGCGTGATGTCACCGCTGACTGCGACAACTTCTCCGCAGGAAAACGCGTCACATTGCAACAGGCAGGCGAACCGCGTCACGTCGTTGTATGGATGGTAGCCTTCCTCCCTATGCTGGCGATCGGCATAGGTGGCCTGTACAGTACTCATGGTCTTAGAGACCAGCCCGAGAGAGCCCCGCGTGCATCTCGGGCAACCGTAGCCGGGAAACGACGAGAACGATCTCCTCCAGAGCCCTTGGTCCATTCCTGCCTCCCCGAATCACGCTCACACAGTTAAATCAAAGGCCGGAAAGGCGAGTTTCCGCAAGCTGTCACGTCACCATCCGCGCCCTCCCCATCGAGGTGCTGCCAGCCACTTAATTCTCCCCGCAACTATGCTTTCACAATCGAGCACCCAGCCCGGAGGCTTCAGTTGCCCTGTGGGTTTGCGGTTTACGGTATTGTGCGCACAACTTCCGTTACTTACTTTCTCTCCAGCAAGAGGGGTAAGATGAACGACTTTCCTGAATATGATGACCTTCCGGACGACCCCGAAGTTGCGTTCGTCCGACTGTACGAGCGGCATAACCAAGAATATCAGGAGCAGACCCACGGCGTGCAAGACACCCGCTCAGCGGCCGTCGAGTTCATGAACACCATGCTGGGCGTCGCACAGGGTCTCGAAATCCTCGGATTTGAGAACTGGACTATTCCCGAGGACTGGGACGACATCTACCCCGTTTTCACAAACTTCGACCGCGCGCTGAAGCGCTACGTGATGGAAGTGAAGGTCCGGAAGTCTCGCGTCACAAAGGTCTATTCGGTCCAGCTCAGCCCAGAGGACAAGGAGCGCATCCACAATCTCATTCGAGAGATCCGGGACGTTCTGACGACTGCCGACCTGCAGGACCGCAAACGCAATTCGCTGTTCAGCAAGCTTAACGCGTTCGAAGCGGATGTGGACAGGGTACGGACAAGATTCGAGAACGCCACCCTAATGGCAATCGACATTGTCGGCGTCGTGGACAAWGGGACGAACACCCTCAAGCCCATCAATGAGCTTCTGCGGCGTATTCAGGCCATCATGGGCAACGCCAAGGATGAAGAGCCCGAGCAGAATCAGCTGCCGCCCCCTCCCGAGCGCAGGAAGCTGCCGCCTCCCCCGAAGCAGATTACCGGCCCTTCCGAAGGCAACTTCTCACGGGATTTGGACGACGACATTCCCTTCTAACGAAAAGCGCACCACGGAGGGAAGCCGTGATGCGTTCAATTGCCGATTGGAGGTCGGATTTACTGGCATGCAAGTGGCACGCAAACGAGCGCCACCCTGTACCATCTCGTGCCTTTTAGTGCACTTGCGCGCCAGTTGGAGTATTCTAATATTGAACCAGTTACAGCGTCGTACTGGATTACAGACGGTACAAAATCTGATCGTTCCAGAAGCGATCGAGACGCTGCAGGAGCTTGTTCATCTGCGTAAACTCGTCGGTGCCGATGCCGCCGACCTTGTCGATCGAGGCGATGTGGCGTTCGTAGAGTTTGGCGACCGTTTCGGCGATGTCCTGGCCGGTTTCGGTCAGGCTGATGCGGACCGAGCGGCGGTCGATGCGCGAGCGCTGGTGGTTGATGAAACCAAGGTCGACCAGTTTCTTGACGTTGTAGGAGACGTTCGAGCCGAGGTAGTAGCCGCGGGAACGCAGTTCGCCGGCGGTCAGCTCGGAATTGCCGATGTTGAAAAGCAGGAGCGCCTGGATGGCGTTGACGTCGCTGCGGCCCTGACGGTCGAACTCGTCCTTGATCACGTCGAGAAGACGACGATGAAGACGTTCAACAAGGTGAAGGGATTCCATGTAAAGATCACGGATGCCCTGTTCGTGTGCATGGAAAGTCGATACCGCCTGCGGCTTGATTTTCGTGTTCATTTGACTGCCTCACTGTTTTGTTTGGCGGTGTCGTTTTCTTCCCGCCTTGAGTGAGACCCTATCGAATACATATAAAATTCGACTTAAACCGCAGGCTTAACAGAGGCTTACGAAAACCTCTTGCTGTATCAGGGTAAATCAACGCTTACCTGGCGACGCTGGCGGCGTCGCTCCAGCCACAGGGAAAGCCTGAAAATCCAGTAGATGACGGCCACGATCACATGGAGCAGGATGATCAGCTGGTTGGCCCCGAAGGTCTGCGGAAGCAGGCCGTACATGAGGATCTGGCCGCCGGCGGCAAGCACCCAGATCACCGGTCCCCAGGAAACTGTAAGCCAAAGGCCGAGCGAGGCGACAGGGAAAAGAACGGCAAGGCAGGTGCTTGCGACCTTCCATGGCAGGCTCAACAGATCGAAGCGGCCGGCGCCGACCAGCGAGTAGCCGACGAGCATCGCCCAATATTGCAGGCCGAACCAGAAACAGGAAACGGCGACGAGCCGCAGGAAGAAGATAAAGAGGATATCCGTCAGCGTCCGTTTCGGTATCGTCGGAGAATCGGTTTCCATGGCGAGACCTCACGTTCCAAGTCGCGGCTTCGATTTTTCGGGTTTCATCCGCCGCGGCCAATCGTCCGGTTTGGATTTCCCGGGGCGCATGATAATGACCGCTCCGATAAATGGAATGGCCCAGGGACAGATATCATGCAGGACAAGACGCATCTCGTCGATGAAATCACCGGTCACCGCCGCATGCGGCGCAACCGCAAGGCGGACTGGACGCGCCGGCTGGTGCAGGAAAACCGCCTGACGGTTGACGATCTGATCTGGCCGATCTTCATCGTTCCGGGAACCGGCATCGTCGATCCGATCGCGGCGATGCCCGGCGTGAACCGCATGAGCGTCGACAAGGCGGTCGAGGCGGCCAGGGAAGCGGCCGATCTCGGCATCCCGGCGCTTGCCACCTTCCCTGATATCGAGATGGAATTGCGCGACGAAACGGGCTCCAACAGCCTGGTTGCCAATAACCTCATCAATCAGACGACGGCGGCCATCAAAAAGGCGGTGCCTAATATCGGCATTATTACCGATGTGGCGCTCGACCCATTCACCAGCCACGGGCATGACGGCATCCTGCGCGACGGTGAGATCGTCAATGACGAGACGGTCGATCAGGTCGTCCGGGCCGCGATCCTGCAGGCCGATGCCGGCGCCGACATCATCGCCCCCTCGGAAATGATGGACGGGCGCATCGGCGCGATCCGCCGCGGGCTCGATGCCGCCGGGCATCAGAGCGTCGGCATCATGTCCTATGCGACGAAGTTCTCCTCCGGCTTCTACGGTCCCTATCGCGAGGCGATCAACACCAAGGGCCTGCTGAAGGGCGACAAGAACAGCTACTATATCAATCCGGCCAACGGCACCGAAGCGATCCGCGATGCCGCCCTCGATGTCGAGGAAGGCGCCGACATGCTGATGGTCAAGCCGGGCCTTGCCTATATCGATATCTGCTGGCGGGTGAAGGAGGCGTTCGGCCTGCCGACTTTCGCCTATCAGGTCTCGGGCGAATATTCGCAGATCAAGGCTGCGGCGATGAACGGCTGGATCGACGGCGAGCGGATCATGATGGAGACGCTGCTCGCCTTCAAGCGCGCGGGCTGCGACGGCATCCTCACTTATTTTGCGCCGGAAGTGGCGAAAATCCTCGCCAAAAGGTGATTTTGGGGCGAATTATTGTATTTCCCCCTGACGATACCATATCAGCGGCATCGTTTTTCGAAGGGAGATATGGATGAGCTACGATCCCAACCCGCTTTATGCCGCACCGGAGGACTGGCGCGCCTATAGCGGTGTGCTGAGCCGTCGCGTCCTCGCTTTCATCCTCGACTATGTCATCGTCGCCCTGCTCTGCATTCCGGCGGCGATCGTGGTGTTCTTCCTGGGAATCGTGACACTGGGGCTCGGCTTCTTTCTTTATCCGGCGCTGTTCGTCATCGTCGCGGGCATCTACTTCGGCCTGAGTGTCGGCGGTCCGTTACAAGCCTCCCTCGGCATGCGCGCGATGGGCATCGCGATCGTGCGCGTCGACGGGCGGCAGATGGACTTCCTGACGGCGATCGTTCACCTGGCGCTATTCTGGATCCTGAACTCGGTGCTGACGCCGCTCATTCTGCTGGTCGGCCTGTTCACAGAGCGCTCGCGCCTGCTGCACGATTTCCTCGTCGGCACGGCGACTGTCCGCACCAACTGATTCAGTCCCGGCGGGGACGAAATAAAGTCTCCGCCCGCCCTTTGCCGGCCATAAAAGGACGCCATATCCAAGAAATCGAATATTCGATTGCGCGGCACTGAATGCCGTGCGGTTGACGTTTTTTATTCTTGCGTCATGCTGTCCGCATCGACAGGCGCCCCGAAAGGAAATCTCCGCGAGAGATGAATACGCAGACCACGCCATCCCCTCAGTTTTATCTGACGGCTCCGGCTACCTGTCCGTATCTGCCGCATGAGATGGAGCGCAAGGTCTTCACTCATCTCGTCGGCCCCCGTGCGGCGGAGATGAACGATATCCTGACCCAGGGCGGTTTCCGCCGCTCGCAGAACATCGCTTATCGTCCCGCCTGCGAGGCCTGCCGCGCCTGCGTGTCTGTACGTATCCTGGCGCAGGAATTCGAGCCCACCAAATCAATGAAGCGGGTACTGACTGGCAATTCCGATATCATCGCCACGGAATTTCCGGCTCAGCCGTCGAGCGAGCAATATTCCCTGTTCCGCCGTTATCTCGATTTTCGCCACCAGCAGGGCGGCATGTCCGACATGACCGTGCTCGACTATGCGATCATGGTGGAAGACACGCATGTAAACACCAAGATCATCGAGTATCGCCGACGCGAGGAAGGTTCAGGGCTGGAGACGCGACCGAAGGGTGAACTGCTCGCCGCCGCCCTGACCGATACGATGAGCGACGGCCTTTCGATGGTCTATTCCTACTTCAATCCGGATCTCGACCGGCGCTCGCTCGGAACCTTCATGATCCTCGATCACGTGCGCCGCACGAGAGCGCTCGGCCTGCCGCATGTCTATCTCGGCTACTGGGTTCAAGGGTCGCGGAAGATGGATTACAAGACACGCTTCCAGCCGCAGGAGCATCTGACCCCGCGCGGTTGGGAACGCTTCGATCCCTCTTCTCTCGAGGACGATCCGCAGGACTGATGCCCCTTGCCCACCTTTCCGATCACCGGAAAGGCCTGCTGCTGACGGCAATCGGCGGTCTGGCACTTTCCATGGACATTCCGCTCGTCCGTCTTGCCGAGGGCGATATATGGTCGATCCTCGGCATGCGAAGCGTGGCCACGGTTCTCGCCGCACTCATCATCCTGATCGGTATCCGCCTTTTCTCCGGCAAGTGGCCGGTGCTCATTCTGGGACGGCCCGGTGTGGTGGCCGGTCTGCTCTACGGCATCTCCTCCCTCACCTTCGTGCTGGCGGTCTTCAATACAGCCACGGCCAATGTTGTCTTCATCGTCGCTTTCAACCCGATGTTCGGGGCATTACTTTCCTGGCTGTTCCTAAAGGAGAGGCCACAGCCAGCGACGCTAATCGCCATGCTGTTCATGATCTTCGGCGTCGGACTGATCGTGAACGAAGGGCTTTCGAGCGGCCACGTCTTCGGGGACGTCATGGCGCTGCTCAGCGCGCTTATCCTCGCCGCGGCCATCACAGTTGGGCGTGCCTCGCGCCGGGAGATGGGCTTCGTGCCACTGCTTGCCGCCATCCTGCCGGCAGCACTCGGCCTAACACAGATCCTGCCATCCGGGCTGTCAATCACCCATCCCGGCTGGATCCTCTTCAATGGTGCCATCCTGATGCCGGTCGCCTTCTGGTGCCTGGCGACGGGACCGCGTTACCTCTCCGCGCCCGAGGTCGGCATGTTTTATCTCTTGGAGACAGTGCTTGCGCCGATCTGGGTCTGGATGATCTTCGCCGAAACGCCCGCTACCATGACGCTCATCGGCGGCGCGATACTGGTTGCAGCGATTGCCRCGCATTCCGTCTGGATGGCGAGAGGCAAGAGCGCTCAGTCCGCTTGATCGGCCCCCTCACATCATAGCACCGGCGGACTGACCTACCTCGGAGTTCGATCGCTTCGAACCAGTGGAAAGCTCCAGTTCTCGATCCAGCCCTTCGACAATATGCGTCCAGCCCTGGCGGGTCTTTTCCTCATATTCCGCCCATTCGGCGCACATTTCATGCGTGATGGTCAGGCGACTGCCGCTGCCGAGCGGTTCGATATCGATCTCGACGCGATCGCAATTGTGGTCGTGCTCCTCGACCGAAAAGCAGAAGACGATGTGTCTGGGGCGCTTCAACTCCAGGAATACGCCGTGATGAAAGGCGTCGCCGGTCGGGCGGCGGTCGACGATGAAGAAGCGGCCGCCGACGCGCGGATCGATATCGGCGCGAATGACGTGGCCGTCATCGGTCGCAAATAAAAAGCGGCGGGCGATTTCGGGATTGAGCCAGGCATCATAGACCGTGGCAGGCGGCGCCCTGTAACTGTGGGCTACGTGCAGTTTGATGGTATTGGCGGCAGGCATCGGCGTTCCTCCGGTGGTGGGCCTCCGTTGTCGGGGCCTCCATTGTTCGCGCGCGCTCACAAGCGTACGGCTATGGCCATCCCGCCCGCCCGCGGAACGACGTTGCCCTTCTTGTTGGCCCTTCTTTTTGGTGACAGGACTGAGATAGCGGAATTGCTCCGCCTGCCAAGGGCGGAGCATCAAAATTCCGGGATCAGCCGGCGAATTTACCGCTGCGTGGGAAGCCCTTCGGCACGGTGCGGCCGGCGGTGGCGCGGTCGGCCAGCCATTCGGCAAGCTCGTCCTTGTTCTTCGTGAAAGTGCGGCCTGCGCTATCTTCCCAGTTCAGGCCATCGGCGATGGCAAAGCAGCGAACGTCAGAAATGCCGCCGTCCTTGTAGCGCTGCAGGCGCACGCCCTTGCCACGCGTCATTTCCGGCACTTGGCTCAGCGGGAAGACCAGCATCTTGCGGTTTTCGCCGACGACCGCGACATGATCGCCGCTCACCGGAACGAGAAGCTTGGTCTCGTGAGGCATCGAGACGTTCATGATCTGCTTGCCCTTGCGGGTATTGGCGACCATTTCCGTTTCCGGAACCACGAAACCATTTCCTTCCGTGGAGACGATCAGCATCTTGCGCGTCTGATCGTGGACGAAGGCGGTCAGAACATCCTGATCGTTTTCCATGTCGATCATGATACGCAATGGTTCGCCGTGGCCGCGGCCGCCGGGCAGCTTGTCGCCGCCGAGCGTGAAGACCTTGCCACCGGTCGTGACGATCAGGATCTTGTCCGTCGTCTGTGCCGGGAAGGCCACCTTCAGGCCGTCACCTTCCTTGAAGGTCAGGGTCGAAGTATCAGAGATGTGGCCTTTCAGAGCGCGGATCCAGCCCTTGTCCGAGACGACGACGGTGATCGGTTCCTTCTCGATCATCGCGTGCTGAATGGCTTCCTCGTCAGCATCAGGGGCTTCGGCAAACTGCGTGCGGCGACGGCCGACCTCTGTGGCCTTGGCGAATTTCTTCTTCACCTCACCGATTTCCCAGGCGACCGTCTGCCACTGCTTCTCGTCGGAGGCGAGCAGCGCTTCGATATCGGTCTTTTCCCTGGTGAGTTCGTCGTGCTCCTTGCGGATCTCGAATTCTTCGAGCTTGCGCAGGGCACGCAGCCGCATGTTGAGGATCGCCTCGACCTGATTGTCCGTCAGGTCCCAGCGGGCCATCATCACCGGCTTGGGCTCATCCTCCTCGCGGATGATGCGGATCACCTCATCGATGTTGAGGTAAGCAATCAGCAAACCGCCGAGGATTTCGAGGCGCCGGTCGATGGCCGCAAGACGGAAGCGCGAGCGGCGCTGCAGGACCTCGCGGCGGTGCGCCAGCCATTCCTTGAGCACTTCGTTCAGCGCCATGACGCGCGGGATCACGCCCATCGACAGGACGTTCATGTTCAGCGGGAAACGGCTTTCAAGCTCAGTCAGCTTGAACATGGATTCCATGAGAATGGTCGGATCGACGGTGCGGCTCTTCGGCACTAGGACGACGCGGATGTCCTCGGCCGATTCGTCCCTGATATCTTCCAGCAGCGGCAGCTTGCGGGCGATCAGGAGCTCGGCGATCTTTTCGATCAGGCGCGACTTCTGCACCTGGAAAGGAATTTCGGTGACGATGATCTGGTAGCCACCGCGGCCGAGATCTTCCGTCTCCCATTTCGCACGCACGCGAAAACCGCCGCGGCCGGTGCGGTAGCTCTCGATGATGCTTTCTTTATTATCGATGATGATGCCGCCCGTCGGGAAATCCGGGCCGGGGATGAATTCGACGAGCTTCTCGATCGTGGCATCGGGATGCTTGATCAGGTGCAGTGCGGCATCGCAGATCTCATGCACATTGTGCGAGGGAATGGATGTCGCCATGCCGACTGCGATGCCCGAGGAACCGTTCGCCAGAAGGTTCGGGAAGGCGCCGGGAAGAACGATCGGCTCGGAATTGGACTCGTCGTAGGTATCACGGAAATCGACGGCATCCTGGTCGATACCTTCGAGCAGCAGCTCGGAGACCGCGGTCATCTTCGATTCGGTGTATCGCATGGCGGCGGGACTATCGCCGTCGATATTGCCGAAGTTGCCCTGCCCGTTCACCAGCGTGTAGCGCTGCGAAAAATCCTGCGCCAAGCGTGCCAGCGCATCATAAATCGACTGGTCTCCGTGCGGGTGGTAATTACCCATCACTTCGCCGACGATCTTTGCGCATTTCCTGAAGGCCGCATTCGGCCGCAGGCCCATGTCGTGCATCGCATAGACGATGCGGCGATGGACCGGCTTCAGGCCGTCACGCACATCCGGCAGCGCCCGGTGCATGATGGTCGACAATGCATAGCGAAGGTAGCGCTCTTCGAGTGCCGCCTTCAGGTCGACCGGTTGAATATTGTCGCCGTCTCCGCCAGAAGGCGGTAAAATCTCTTGTCCCATAGGTCCTGACTAGCTCAGAAACCCTTGAGGGGCAAGGAATCCGGGCATTCCGGCTGTGGATGACGTCTTCCTGCTGACATGAAAAGCAACAAAAGTATCGCCTGAATTTGGACTTTGTTTGCTGATCCTTTCAACAGAAATTTAGGGGTCTGCAAATATAAGCCGACCGTTACGCAGTAGCTTCATTGCAATATTCAACGGCGCACGCCATCAGGGGGCCTTCTCATGACTTTTTACCGCACAACGCGGCTGATGCTGTCGAGCGCAGCCATCCTTTCATTCGCGAGCTCCGCTTTCGCGCTCGACGGCGACGACCTCCTGAAAAAGATCAATGCTGCCTATAGCCAACAGGGCGGGATGGTCATCGCCGCAGACGGCGTCGATATCGACGGCACGACCGTCACGCTCAAGAACTTCAGCGTCAAGCCGGCCGGCGGCGAAGCGGTCTCCATCGGCGAGGTCACGCTGTCAGGCGTGGAAGAGCAGGATGACGGCAGCTACTATATCGAAGAGGCAGCATTCCCCGACATCAACTCGTCCAAGGACGGCGTAACGGTGAGCGCCGTGGAACTAACGCTTGGCGGCATTTCCGTTCCCGCCCAACCCGGCGATACCATCAATTCGATGCTGTTTGCCGAGAGCGGCCATACCGGCGCGATCAAGGTGGTCAAGGATGGCACAGAAGTGTTCTCCGTGCTCGAAAGCGACATGAACGCTGTTCTGCGAGAAGATGAATCCGGCTTCGATTTCGACGGCGCCTTCAAGAGCCTGAAGGCCGATCTCAGCCAGGCCGGCGATGATCCGGCGAGCAAGGAAGCTATCGAGAAGCTCGCCCTTCAGCATGTCCAGGGTGACGTCTCCATGAAGGGCGGCTGGGATCTCGAGCCTGGCACGATCGATCTCTCCGAACTTTCGTTCGACTTCACCAATATCGGCAAGCTGAATTTTGGCTTCAAAATCTCCGGCTATACGATGGCGTTCGTAAAGTCGATGCAAGACGCAATTACTCAGTCCGAAGCCAACCCGAACAAGGAAGAAGCACAGCAGGCGCTCGGCCTCGCAATGCTCGGCCTTGCCCAGCAGCTAACCTTCGATTCCGCCCAGATCCGTTTCGAGGATGCATCGATTACCAAGCGCGCGCTGGATTATGCCGGCTCGAAGCAGAACGTCTCCGGACAGCAGATGGCGGATTCGCTGAAGGCCATGGCGCCGATCATGCTCGCGCAACTCAACATTCCGGAACTGCAGAATGCGATCGCAGCTGCCGTCAGCAGCTTCCTCGACAATCCGAAGAGCCTGACCGTGAAGGCCACACCCGACAAGCCAGTCGCCTTCCCGATGATCGTCGGCGCGGCCATGGGCGCACCGAACACGGTGCCGCAGATGCTCGGCGTGAAAGTTTCGGCGAACGACTAAATTCGGTTCCAGCCAACAAAAAAGCCCGGCGAGATATCGCCGGGCTTTTTTGTTGAGTGACTTCCGCCTCAGTCTTTCTTCTGCGGCGGGATCGGGCGGATCGCCAGTTCGCGCAGCTGAGCGGGCGTTGCCGGGGTCGGTGCGCCCATCAAGAGGTCCTGAGCCTGCTGGTTCATCGGGAAGAGCGAAATCTCGCGCAGGTTCTTTGCGCCGACGAGCAGCATGACAATACGGTCGATACCGAAGGCTGCACCGCCATGCGGAGGCGCTCCATACTGGAAGGCGCGGTAGAGGCCACCGAAACGGTCCTCGACGTCCTGCTGGCTCAAGCCCACCTTTTCGAAAGCGGCGACCATGGTTTCCGGCGACTGGTTACGGATCGAGCCCGAGGCGATTTCGAAACCGTTGCAGACGGCATCGTACTGGAACGCCTTGATCGTCAACGGATCCTGGTTCGTGAGCGCATCGAGGCCGCCCTGCGGCATCGAGAACGGGTTGTGGGCGAAATCGACCTTCTTCTCTTCCTCGCTCCATTCGAAGAACGGGAAGTCGACGATCCAGCACAGTTCGAAGCGGTCGCGGTCGACAAGGTTAAGCTCCTCGCCAGCCTTGGTGCGGGCTTCACCGGCAAACTTGTAGAATTTGGCGGGATCGCCGGCAACGAAGAAGCAGGCGTCGCCGTCATCGAGGCCGAGCTGCGTGCGGATCGCGTCGGTACGCTCCTCGCCAATGTTCTTGGCAAGCGGACCTGCGCCCTCGAGCTTTTCGCCTTCTTTGCGCCAGAAGATGTAGCCGAGGCCTGGCTGGCCCGTCGATTGCGCCCAGGCGTTCATACGGTCGCAGAAGGCTCTGGAGCCGCCGGTCTTGGCCGGAATAGCCCAGATCTCGACCTTTGGGTTGGAGGCGATCATGCCTGCGAAAACCTTGAAGCCGGAGCCGGCGAAATGCTCGGTCACGGCCTGCATGACGATCGGGTTGCGCAGGTCCGGTTTGTCGGAGCCGTACTTACGGATCGCTTCGTCATAGGGGATGCGCGGCCATTCCTTGGTGACTGGCTTGCCTTCCGCGAACTCCTCGAAGATCGAGGTCATCAGCGGACCCATCGTGTTCCAGACGTCCTCCTGCTCTACGAAGCTCATTTCGAGGTCGAGCTGGTAGAATTCGCCCGGCAGGCGGTCTGCGCGCGGGTCTTCGTCGCGGAAGCAGGGCGCGATCTGGAAGTAGCGGTCGAAGCCGGCGACCATCAGCAGCTGCTTGTACTGCTGCGGAGCCTGCGGCAGCGCGTAGAAGGTGCCGGGATGAATGCGGCTCGGCACGAGGAAGTCGCGCGCGCCTTCCGGCGAAGACGCTGTCAGGATCGGTGTCGTATATTCGGTGAAGCCGACATTGCCCATTTCGCGGCGCATGGCGGAAATCACCTGCGTGCGCTTGACGATGTTCTTGTGCAGCGTTTCGCGGCGAAGATCGAGGAAGCGGTACTTGAGGCGAACGTCTTCCGGATAGTCCGGCTCGCCGAAGACCGGCAGCGGCAGTTCCTTGGCGGCGGAGAGGACTTCGATCTCCTGCGCGTATAGCTCGATTTCGCCGGTCGGCATGTTCTTGTTGACGGTATCTTCTGTGCGGGCCTTCACGAGGCCGTCGATGCGGATGACCCATTCGCCGCGAACGGTCTCTGCCTGTTTGAAGGCAGGCGAATCCGGGTCGGCAACGATCTGCGTCGTGCCGTAGTGGTCGCGAAGGTCGATGAACAGCAAGCCGCCATGATCTCGAACACGATGGACCCAGCCGGAAATACGGACATTCGAGCCGACGTCCGACTTGCGAAGAGCGGCGCATGTGTGGCTGCGGTAGCGGTGCATGATCTCAATTCCTGGCATTTGGCTTAAGACGGCGGCATGGCCGAAGACCTGCAGCGCCGACAAGAAAATCGGGCGGAAAAGCGCATGGACGCTCTGATTTGTCAAGGCTTGGCGCAGCCTACGGGCCGTTTGCTCCCTCGTTTCCGAAGGAGTTGGGGGCTCCCGCTGCGGCAGTTTGGCCGAACGCGGCATATTGATGAAGACGATAGTCAACTTTAAAAGGGGACATCATCCAAGACGGAGCCTGCCGATGCCCCTCCTCACACGCCGCAATCTGCTCAAAGCTTCCGCCGTCGCCGGTGCCTATGGCGCGGGCATGGCGATTGCCGGGCGGTTCGGACTGGCGGAAGCAGCACCGGAGCTGCGTGTGCTGACGGCGCGGAAGACCGGGGCGCAGATCATTGATGGCGCGCCAACGCGGGACATCATGACATGGGGCGATGACGGCCTGCCGCCGGTGCTGCGCATGCCGCGCGGCAAGCCCTATGCGGCGCGGTTGACCAACAGCCTCGATGAGCCGACGACAATCCACTGGCATGGACTGCGCATCGACAACAAGATGGACGGCGTGCCCTTCATGACGCAGCCCTATGTCTATACGGGCGACAATTTCGACTATCTCTTCACGCCGCCCGATGCCGGCACCTTCTGGTATCACCCGCACTGCAACACGCTGACCCAGATGGGCCACGGCATGACGGGTGTGCTTGTCGTCGAAGACCCGTCCGATCCCGTCTTCGATGCGGAAGTCGTGCTCAACCTGCGCGACTGGCGGCTCGGCGGTGACGGGCAATTCATCGCTCCCTTCCGGCCACGCGATGCGGCAAAGGCCGGCACATATGGCACGGTGCGCACCGCAAACTGGCATCAGGAGCCGAAATATGATGCGCCTGCGGGCGGGCTGATCCGCCTTCGCATCGCCGTCACCGATGTGACCCGCATCCTCCAGCTGAAGATGGAAGGCGCCGATGCGACAGTCATCGCCATCGACGGCAATCCGGTGCCGAAGCGCTTCCCGCTGGATCTCCTGCAGATCGGACCGGGGCAGCGGCTCGACCTCGCCGTTCGAATGCCGGACAGCGAAGGCGCGGTTGCAACGCTGGAAGACATTCGCGGCACGACGCCGAAGGTGGTCGCTAGCCTCAGCGCCACCGGGCAATCGTTGAAGCGCAATATCGGCGATCTCGGCGCGCTCGCGGAAAATCCGGTGCCCAAGGCCGATCTCTCTTCTGCGGAAACAATCCCGCTCATGTTGTCCGCCACCGCAGAGAACGCCGCCGTCGAAAGCATATGCGGCACGCTCGGCTACAGTTTCTGGGCCATCAACAAGGTGCCGTGGCCGGGCGATACGCCCGACCCGACGGCGCCGCTCGCCGAATTGAAGCTCGGCAAGAGCTACGTCTTCAACCTGGAAAACGTCACACCTCACACGCACCCGATCCATCTGCACGGCATGAGCTTCACCGTCATTTCATCCTCGACGCGCGAGGTGATGCCGCTCGTTTCGGACACCTACCTCATCCAGCCGGATGAAAAGGTGCAGCTTGCCTTCGTCGCCGACAATCCCGGCGACTGGATGCTGCATTGCCATATCATCGAGCACCAGAAGACCGGCATGACGAGCTATGTGCGAGTAGTTTGACGTCGCATGAGCAAGCTTGACGAAGGCTAAGCTCGCTCGCCGTATTGACATCTCCGTTCGAAAGGGGAAGGAAGACTAACCGACCTCTTCCTTGCGAATGAATTGATATGATCGAAACCACCGCCGATCTGGCGGCCGCCTGCAAAGAGCTGGCCAAGTCCGATTTCATTACCATCGATACGGAATTCCTGCGTGAGACGACCTTCTGGCCGGAGCTGTGCCTGATCCAGATGGCGAGCCCGACGGTGGAAGTGCTGGTCGATCCGCTGGCGAAGGATATCGATCTTGCGCCCTTCTTCGAGCTGATGGCCAATCCTGATGTGCTGAAGGTATTTCATGCTGCGCGACAGGACATTGAAATCATCTTCAATCGCGGAAACCTGATCCCTCACCCGATCTTCGATACGCAGGTCGCCGCCATGGTCTGCGGTTTCGGCGACAGCGTTTCCTACGATCAGCTGATCAGCCGCACCAAGAACGTCCATATCGACAAGTCTTCGCGCTTTACCGACTGGAGCCGCCGGCCGCTGTCCGACAAGCAGCTCGAATATGCGCTGGCCGACGTCACCCATCTGCGCGACGCCTATCTCTACCTCAAGGCGGAACTGGAGCGCGAGGGCCGCGCCTCCTGGCTGCGCGAGGAAATGGACGTTCTGGAATCGCGCGAGACCTACGACATCCATCCCGACGACGCCTGGCAGCGGCTGAAGCTGCGGCTGCGCAAGCCCCAGGAACTGGCGATCCTGAAATATGTCGCCGCCTGGAGGGAGCGCGAGGCGCGGTCGCGCAACGTGCCGCGCTCGCGGGTGCTGAAGGACGATGCGATCTACGAGATCGCCCAGCAGCAGCCGAAGGATACCGAGGCGCTCGGTCGCCTGCGCACGATCCCGAAGGGCTGGGAGCGTTCGGCTACCGGAGGGGCGGTGCTCGAAGCGGTCAATACCGCGCTTGCCCTGCCACGCTCCGAAATGCCGCATGTGCCGCGCCAGGCGCAACCGCCGGAAGGCGCTGCGGCGGCCGTCGAGCTTCTCAAGGTGCTGCTCAAGCTGATTTCCGAAAAGCACGGCGTAGCGCCCAAGGTGATCGCCAACAGCGACGACCTGGACAGGATTGCGGCTGAGGGCGAAACGGCCGATGTCGCGGCCATGAACGGTTGGCGGCGCGATCTTTTCGGCGAGCCGGCGCTGCAGCTCATCCGCGGCGAGATCGCCCTGCGCTTTGCCGGCCGCAAGGTCGAGACCGTCGCTCTGCAGGAGTGAATCCGAAATCTCTTGACCACCACCCCGCGCCGGAAACAATAGCCGAATGAAGTGCTTCTGCGAAAGGGCGGAATGAGAGAGATATCCTCGGCGCAGAACTGGATCCTGATTACACTCGTCCTGGCACTCAGCGGCGTGGTCTATGATTTGTACTTCTTTACGGGACAGACACCCGTTATCGGAGCGATCTTCGCGCTTTTCATCGGCATGCCGATCCTCACCTTCGAGCGTAAGGTGTTTCTACGCGGCCTCTATCGGCGCATTCAGAGGCTGCCGACCCTTCTCTTCATTATCTCCGAGCTCGTGATCTATGAAATCCTGATGAGCATCGGCTTTGCGGCGGCCGGTTTCCTCCTCGCAGTGCTCGGCGTGCTGAAGCCGCCGAAAATGATCGACGTGCTGATCATGCCGTTCGATGTTTTCCTCTACGCACTTGCCGTCTGCGCCACGCTGATCTTCCTGCTCAGGGTGCGCGAATTGCTGGGGCGCGAAGTCTTCGTCAGCATGCTGATCAGCCGCTACCGCAGACCGGTGAAGGAAGAACGCGTCTTCCTGTTCATCGATCTCGCCGAGTCCACCGCCTTTGCGGAAAAGTATGGTGACCTGCGCGCGCAGCAGCTTCTAAGTTCGCTGTTTGCCGCCTTCGCCGAGCCGGTGCGGCGTCACAAGGGCCTGATCAACGATTATGTCGGCGATGCTGCGATTATCACCTGGCCCTTAGCGCGCGGCGTCAAGGATGCGCGCTGCGTACGCTGCCTCTTCGATATTCTCGCCGACATCGAAGCCAATGCGGCAAGCTGGAAGAAGAGCTATGGCCATGTGCCGAAACTGAGGGCGGCACTTCACGGCGGCTTCATCATTACAGCCGAAGTCGGCGTCGATCATCACAAGATCAGCTTCTTCGGCGATACGGTGAACACTACCTCGCGGCTGGAGTCGCTCTGCCGGACGCTGAACCGGCCGGTGCTGATCTCCGCCGAGCTTGCCCAGCGCATGACGCTGCCTGAGGAGATCGTCGGCGAAAACCTCGGCAATCACGCCGTGCGCGGCCGCGGCCAGGGGCTGGATGTAGTTGCGCTTTCCTCTCGCGCGGTGACCGTCCTCAAGCAGCCTGCCACCCTCAGGCGCGGTTGAGCCCGGGCTTTATTCACCCGTCACCAAAGCTTCACCCAATCGTCAATGTGCCGACATGAATGCCCTGCTAAGCGGATGGCGCTTTTGCACTCCGTTCTATGGGGACATCATGAAGAACGTTCTTTTTGCTTCCGTATCACTTTTCATGCTCGCCGCAGGCTCTGCCTCCGCCGACCAGCAGCTTTTCCCGGCGAAGCTCGCCGGCCAGGCCATCCTGCCTGCCAACACGCTGACCCCGGCTCCGGCCGATGCACCGGCCTTCCTGAAGACCTCGGGCAAGTTCACCACTCCCGACCGCAAGCGCACCGAAAAGCTTGGCACTGTCGACGGCAAGGACGGCGCCCGCGTCACCGACGTCAAGCTGCCGCTCGACGGTCAGCCGATCCAGGGCTTTTCCGGCATCAAGACCATGCCCGACGGCACCTTCTGGACGCTCTCCGACAACGGCTTCGGCTCGAAGTTCACTTCCTCCGACTCCATGCTGTTCCTGCATCAGCTGAAGTTCGACTGGAACGCCAACAAGGTTGACGTCGTCAAGAACATCTTCCTGTCCGACCCGAACAAGATCGCTCCGTTCCCGATCGTCACGGAAGCCTCCGACACCCGTTATCTCACCGGCGCTGACTTCGACATCGAATCCGTACAGCCGGTTGCCGACGGCTTCTGGCTCGGCGACGAATTCGGTCCCTATTTGCTGAAGATCGATACCGAAGGCCGCCTGACCGACGTGATCCCCACCACGCTCGATGGCAAGCCGGTCCTGTCCCCCGACAATCCGCTGATCCAGCTCCCGGGCAATCCGGCCGCCAAGAACCCGGTCTTCAACCTGAAGCGCTCCGGCGGCTTCGAGGGCCTGGCCATGTCGAAGGACGGCTCCAAGCTCTACGGCCTGCTCGAAGGCGCCATCTACAATGACGGCCAGATGGAAACAGTTGACGGCCACACTGCCATCCGCGTCATCGAATTCGACGTCGCCTCCAAGAAGTGGACGGGCCGCAGCTGGCTCTATCCGTTTGAAGACAAGGGTGCTTCGATCGGCGACTTCAATATGCTCGACGAATCCACCGCTCTCGTCATCGAGCGCGACAACGGCGCCGGTACGAAGGACAAGGCTTGCGCCGATCCCAAGCAGCCGAAGCCGGATTGCTTCGAAGCTCCGGCCGAGCTGAAGCGCGTCTACAAGATCGAGTTCAACGACGCCAACGTCGGCAAGGCAGTCCGCAAGATCGGCTATATCGACCTCCTGAACATCCAGGATCCGGACAACAAGAAAAAGGCCGGCGATATCGCTGGCGTTTACAACATGCCGTTCGTGACGATCGAAAACGTCGACCGCGTCGACGCCACCCACATCATCATCGGCAACGACAACAACCTGCCGTTCTCGGCCGGCCGCACCGTCAACAAGGCCGACAACAACGAGTTCAGCATCCTCGAAGTTGGCGAGTTCCTGAACGCGAAGTAATTCGGTTTTGGTGTGAGATTGAGAGGGTGGTGCGAAAGCGCCGCCCTTTTTTGTTTCCCGATGCCAGAGAAGGCCTATTCGAACCGGAACGCCAGCCGCTTGTTTGTCAGCTTCGACAATTGCTGCAGGCGGCCATCCAGCCGCTCGCCGGCGAAGTCGTGGTACTCGTGCGGCACCACGAATTCCAGATCGAGATCAGATGACAAAGCCTTGCGGAAGGTCAGGTTGCGCACGATGCCCGGCATGGAGGCCGAGAACAGGTAGACGACGCGCAGTATGCCGCCGAGCAGCTTGGCGCGATCGACAAATTGCGGACCGGCGATCGAAGCGAGCGGCGCCGTGGAGCCATCGTCGTGCAGGCCTTCGAAGCGATAGTAATTGGTCAGGGCAATGAAGGCACGGCCGGGGTGGCTGATGCCGACGAAGGACGAGTGGGCAATGACGTTCAGCGCCTGAGCGCCGCGATAGTCGGGATGGGCGCGCCAGCTGATATCGGCAAGCAGGCAGGCTGCCTGACGGTAGCGGCTTTCCTCGTCGGTTTCCTGAACGCCGAAGAACGGCATCATACGGCCGGTCCAATCGGCCAGCTCGCGGGCATGTTCCGGAGAGCGGGCGCGCAGGATGGCAAGCTCGCCCGCAGCGGCCAGCAACGGATCGGTGCGGCGTTCGGATTCGGACAGCAACGAATAGAGATAACCTTCGCGCACACCCTGCGCGGAGAAGGAGATCACCGAAGGCTTCATGGCATTCAGCACTTCCTTCATGGCGATGGCGCCGAAGGGCAGCAGCGAACGGCGGTGCTTGGAAACGGCCTGCAGAGCCGGTTCCTTGGAATCCTTGGCCATGACGACCTGATCCAGGAATTGCGTCATGCCCTCGAGGGAGACCTCGTAGCCCTGCATCATGTGCAGTGGATAACGGGTAATCTCCATGTGCAGCTTGGCGATATTTCGCCAGGTGCCGCCGACAGCATAGAAGGTTCGCCCTTCCCCCTTGGAGAGAAGCTTGGCAGTCTTGACCTGCTTGCGGGCAAAAGCGCGCGCCTTGGCGAGCGAGCCACCGGCATATTCGGACAGGCGCAGGCCGCCAAGCGGCAGGGTAATACCGCCGCTGACATCCTTGCCCCTGATATCTATCAGTTCCAGAGAGCCGCCGCCGAGGTCGCCAGCAATGCCATCGGCTTTGTAGAAACCGCTGATAATGCCGAGCGAAGCGAAACGTGCTTCTTCCTCGCCGGATAGTATACGGATGTGCCGCTGCAGGATCGTTTCGGCCTGATGGATAAAATCAGGCCCGTTGCTCGCCTCGCGCGCGGCAGCCGTCGCCAACACATACATGGTGGCGGCGCGCGCCTGATCGGAGAGAGCCTTGAAACGATGAAGGGCCTGAAGCGCCCGTGCGACGCTTTCCTCATCCATCTTGCCCGTGAGGGCTATGCCCTTGCCGAGACCGCAGAGAACCTTTTCATTGAAGAGAATGGTCGGCGAACGAGACAAGCCTTCGTAGACGACCAGACGGATGGAGTTCGATCCGATATCGACAACGGAGACCGGGGCGATACCCGGAAGTCGCCCCTGGGCTTCAGATTCAACCATTAGGTCCAGTTTACTTGTTGTTCCGGCCTTCAAGCAGACCGGCGATCAGCTTCGGCGCACTCGATTTCAGAGCTTCACCACGGCCGGACAGGCTGGGATTGGTCATGAAATACTGCTGCGCATTAAACGGTTCTTCGCCCTTACGCACTTCCATGCGCCGTGACGTACCGTCGGGCAATATCTCGTAGCTTTGTTGATTGTCAATCACGTTGCCGAGCATAATCTGTGACAAAACCTGCTCGTGAACGGTCGGATTCGTCAGCGGAACGAGCGTTTCGACACGGCGATCGAGGTTTCTCGGCATCATGTCCGCCGAGCCGATATAGACCAGAGCCTTATCGGACGGCAGGCCATAACCATTGCCGAAGCAGAAGATGCGGCTATGCTCGAGGAAACGACCGATGATCGATTTCACGCGGATCCTGTCGGAAAGACCAGGCACCAGAGGGCGCAGGCAGCAGATACCGCGCACGACGAGATCGATCTCGACGCCGGCACGGCTAGCCGTATAGAGCGCGTCGATGATATCGGGGTCGACAAGCGAATTCATCTTCATCCAGATCGCCGCCGGGCGACCGCTGCGGGCATGTTCGATCTCTTCATTGATGTGTCGAATGATGCGCGAACGCAGCGTGTAAGGCGACACGGCAAGCTGCATCCCCTCTTCCGGCTCACCGTAACCGGTGATGAAGTTGAAGATGTTCGCCATGTCGTGGGCGATGACAGGGTTGCAGGTGAAGAAGGACAGGTCGGTATAGATCTTCGCTGTGATCGGATGGTAGTTGCCGGTGCCAAGGTGGCAGTAGGTTCGCAGCTTGCCTTCTTCACGGCGCACCACAAGCGACATCTTGGCGTGGGTCTTGAGCTCGATAAAGCCGAAGACGACCTGCACGCCGGCCCGTTCAAGGTCGCGCGCCCAGCGGATATTGGCCTCTTCGTCGAAACGCGCCTTGAGCTCGACCAGCGCCGTCACCGACTTTCCGGCCTCTGCGGCATCGACAAGAGCACGCACGATCGGACTGTCGTTCGATGTACGGTAAAGCGTCTGTTTTATCGCCAGGACGTCAGGATCATGCGCAGCCTGGATAAGGAACTGCACCACCACGTCGAAAGATTCGTAGGGATGGTGGACCACCATGTCCTTTTCTCGGATGGCGGCGAAGCAATCACCGGCGTGTTCACGGACGCGTTCCGGAAATCGGGCGTTATAAGGCGGAAAACGCAGATCGTCGCGCGGCGCCTTGGTGATTTCAGAGAGCGTGTTCAGCGCCAGCAAGCCCGGCAGAACGGCAACGCGATTGTCCGGAATGCTGAGCGCCTGGACCACGAACTGGCGCAGCGAGGCCGGCATTTCGGAATCCGTCTCGATGCGGATGACCTTGCCGCGACGGCGGCGCTTCAGTGCGGTTTCAAAGAAGCGGACGAGATCTTCGGCCTCTTCTTCGACTTCGATATCGCTGTCTCTGATAACGCGGAAGGTGCCCGAGCCCTGCACCTCGTAACCTGGATAGAGCCGGTGGATGAAGATGTTGGCGACGTCTTCCAACGTAATATAGCGGATCGTGTTGCGGTCATCGGGCAGGCGAACGAAGCGATCGAGCGCCGGCGGCAGGCGCAGCAGCGCCGTCATCGGCTCACGGCCGCTTCGGCTGATGAGTTGCAGGCCGATCGAGAAGCCGAGGTTCGGAATGAACGGGAACGGATGGGCCGGATCGATGGACAGCGGCGTCAGCACCGGGAAGATCGATTGCTCGAACTCGTTTGCCAGCCACTGGCGATCGGCATCGCTCAACGCACCGGGACGCACGATCAGGATGTCTTCCTTGGCGAGGTATTGTTGCAGGACGGCAAGCGAGGCCTGCTGCTCCATCTGCAGATGGTCGATTTCGCTGAGGATCGAGTCGAGCTGCTCTGCGGGCGTACGGCCATCCGGGCTCTTGACGACGATGCTCTGGCGCACCTGGCCTTCGAGGCCGGCAACGCGCACCATGAAAAATTCGTCAAGGTTGGCGGCCGAGATCGACAGGAAGCGCACGCGCTCAAGGAGCGGATGCTCAGTATTCAGCGTCTCTTCAAGGACACGTCGGTTGAACTGCAGCCAAGAGAATTCTCTGTTGATGAAGCGCTCGGGGCTGGAGAGAAGCTGCTCCAGCGGCGGCAGGTCTGCATTGTTGTCCGGAGTGGGTTCCTGATGTTCCTGATATGCGCTGTCCATGGTCCACTCACCCCGCTTGCAATCGCTTTTGGCGAATATATCAGTTTCACGACGGAACTGTGACAGTCAATCGCCGGAGCCGGAATTACCCAATTCATTCAATACTTCGGCAGCGAGAGTACGGGTAATTCTTGTGCCTCTGGAAAGCGCCAGCCGATCGAGCCTTTCGACAATCGTCTGGGCGGCGTTGAGCGACCGCTCCATGCGATTGACGATATAAAGGACGAGTTTGTCATCTATATAAAGCTGCCGGTCGGCAAAGAGCTTGACGATGACCTGCGACAGCAATTCTTCGTCGGGTTCGCCGATCTCCACGACCGTCGCGGCCTTCAGGCGCGAGCGCAGATCGGGCAGCGTGACCGACCAGGACATGGGCCAGAGGCGGCTTGTCATCAAAAGGCTGGTGCCGTTTTCCCGCACGCTGTTGATGACATGGAAGAGCGAGGCGTCATCGAAGCCTGTCCGGTCGACATCCTCGAACAACACGGGGCCGTTGGCGGCCGCAACTGCTGCTTCGGAACCAGCGGTGGGATGGATGAGTTCTGCCCCGCTCAGTTCCCTCCAGATGCCGGCGAGATGCGATTTGCCGGAGCCGACGGGACCCGCAAGGATGACGACCGGCGATGGCCAGTTCGGCCAGGCATCGACGATCGAAATCGCGGCAGCGAGGCGCTCCGACATCAGGAGGTCGTCGCGGCCGGTAGCAGCGTCATGCGAAAAGGCCAAGGGAAGCTGTTCTCCGGCCTTGCGCTTCGGATCAGCGTTCTTCACGTCATTCATCGGAAACAGAGTTCGTCTTCCCGGCCCGGCCGCTCGGCAACCTGCCATAGTAGAGATCGCTTTGAAGGTAGCGCGAAAGCGCAAAGCGGACAAGAACGCCGACGGCAGCAGCGGCCGGCACCGCGATCAGCAGGCCGACGAAACCAAAGAGCGCGCCGAAGGCAAAGAGCGCGAACATCAGCCAGACGGGATGCAGGCCGACGCTCGAGCCGACGAGCTTCGGCTGGAGGATGTTACCTTCCAGGAACTGGCCGCTGAAGAAGACGGCAAGAACAGCGATGATCCAGATATAATCCGGCCAGAACTGGACGATCGCCACACCGATTGCCAGCACAAGCCCAACCATCGAACCAACATAAGGGATGAAGCTTATCATGCCGACGAAAAGGCCGATAAGCAGGCCGAAATTCAGGCCGACGATCGAGAGGCCAGCAGCGTAATAGATGCCGAGGATGAGGCAGAGCGAACCCTGCCCTCTGATAAAGCCGGCAATCGCCTGATCCATCTCCCTGGCGATCTGGCGGACGTCTTTCACATAATTGCGCGGAACCCATTCATCGACCTTGGAGACCATGCGGTCCCAATCGAGCAATATATAGAAGGCGACAACCGGGGTGATGACGAGCAGCGAGATGACGTCGACGATCGCCTTGCCGGAATTCCATATCTGGCCGAAGAGCCCCGTCAGGAAACCCATGCCTTCCGACAGGATGGTCGAGAAATTATTCTTGATGGTGCCAAGCTGGCTTTTGATCCAGCCGGGCAACACAGAATCCTGATAGTCCGCGATGAATTGCTGCAACTGGGTGATGTAGCCCGGCAGGCGCTGGGCGAAATCGTTGAACTGGTTGATGAGCACGGGAATGAGGATCATCAGCGCCAACGCAAAGACGATGACGAAGGCTACCAGGATGACGATGGTCGCCATCAGGCGGCTCAAGCCCAGCCGCTCCAGCCTGTCGGCCACCGGATCGAGAAAATAGGCGATCGTCATGCCGGCAATGAAGGGCAGCAGGATCGAGCTGAAGATGTAAAGGAAGGCGACGAAGAAGAGCAGAACCGTCGCCCAGAAGATGACCTGGCGCTTCAATATCGTTCCGCTGACCTGTTGTGGCATCGCTTCCCCGCTGCTCGCTCGCCCCTGCCCATGCCGCTTTAGAACGACCCTGGCCGCTCCAGCACATAGGATGGAGGCGCAAAGATGGTCAACCCTATTGCACCGAATCCGGAAAGCGTGCTGGGAAGAACTGGAAATTGGGGGCTTTTCCCATGCAACGCTTGCATAAAGCGCCCTCTCATGCAATTGCGACCGGCATGTGACGCGGTCTCGTCCGCAGCGTTAAAAACCCTCCGGAGATCAGCATGAGCCAGTCTGGAAAAAACGGCCTGACCTATAGCGACGCAGGCGTCGACATCGATGCCGGCAACTTGATGGTGGAAAAGATCAAGCCAGCCGTGCGCTCGACGCGCCGGCCGGGCGCAGACGGAGAGATCGGCGGCTTCGGCGGTCTCTTCGACCTCAAGGCTGCCGGTTTCACGGATCCCGTGCTGGTCGCCGCCAATGACGGCGTCGGCACGAAACTGAAAATCGCCATCGATGCCGACTATCATGACACTGTTGGCATCGATCTCGTCGCCATGTGCGTCAACGATCTCGTCGTGCAGGGCGCAGAGCCGCTGTTCTTCCTCGACTATTTCGCGACCGGCAAGCTCGATCCCGATCAGGGTGCCGCGATCGTCGGTGGCATTGCTGCCGGCTGCCGCGAGGCGGGCTGCGCGCTGATCGGCGGCGAGACGGCCGAAATGCCGGGCATGTATTCCTCGGGCGATTATGATCTCGCCGGCTTTGCAGTGGGTGCGGCCGAACGCGGCAAGCTGTTGCCGTCGGGCGATATCGACGAGGGCGACGTCATTCTTGGCCTTTCCTCATCCGGCGTCCACTCCAACGGCTTCTCGCTGGTGCGCAAGATCGTTTCGCTTTCCGGCCTCGGCTGGGATGCACCGGCACCGTTTGCCGAAGGCAAGAAGCTCGGCGAAGCACTGCTGACGCCGACCCGCATCTATGTGAAGCCGCTTCTGAAGGCGATCCGTGAGACGGGCGCGCTGAAGGCGCTGGCGCATATCACCGGCGGCGGCTTCCCGGAGAATATTCCGCGCGTGCTGCCGAAGCATCTTGCAGCCGAAATCGATCTCTCGGCCGTCAAGGCGCCCGCCGTCTTCTCATGGCTTGCCAAGACCGGTGGCGTCGAGGCCACGGAAATGCTGCGAACTTTCAACTGTGGCATCGGTATGATCGTCGTCGTTGCCGAAGAGAATATTGCCGCCGTTTCCAAGGCGCTTGAAGCCGAAGGCGAGACGGTCGTCACCCTCGGCCGCATGGTCGCCCGGGCCGAGGGCGCAGCCGGCACGATCTACAAGGGCACGCTCGCCCTATGAGTTCGCCGCGCAAACGCACTGTCGTCTTCATTTCCGGCAGCGGCTCCAACATGATGGCGCTGGTGCAGGCGGCAAAATCGGCCGATTATCCGGCCGAGATCGTTGGCGTGATCTCCGATAAGGCAGATGCGGGCGGGCTTGCCAAGGCGGCCGCCGAGGGTATTCCCACCTTCGCCTTCGTGCGCAAGGACTATGCGAGCAAGGACGAACACGAGGCGGCGATCCTTGCCGCGCTCGACGCGCTTTCGCCCGACATCATCTGCCTTGCCGGTTATATGCGGCTGCTTACTGGCGCCTTCATCCAGCGTCATGAAGGCCGGATCATCAATATCCACCCTTCCCTGCTGCCGCTTTTTCCGGGACTGCATACGCATCAGCGGGCGATCGACGCCGGCATGCGGATCGCCGGCTGCACCGTGCATTTCGTCACCGAAGGCATGGATGAAGGCCCTGTCATCGGCCAGGCGGCCGTACCGATACTGACAGGCGATACCGCCGATGCGCTGGCCGGACGCGTGCTGACCATCGAGCACCAGCTTTATCCGCAGGCGCTCAAGCTCTTTGCCGAAGGCAAAGTGAAGATGGAAGGCGGCAAAGCAATCGGGGCGACAGCTTCCGCCGCCGCCCCCAAATCCCAGCTCATTTCGCTGATCGCCGACTGACGCTTCAACTTCAGGCCGCGAGGGCCTGAAGCGGATGCAGGGTGCCGTCGCTGTAGACGAACTGGCCGCCGCGGAACGTGGCGCGGATGCGATGCACGTCGCCCGGCTCGATCACAACCATATCGGCGCGCTGGCCGATGGCGATCTCGCCGCGATCCATCAGGCCGGCGGAACGCGCCGCGTTTGATGTCGCCATCGCGACCGCGGCCGGAAGACCGCCCTCGACGGTTTCTGCCAGCTTGAAGATGCCGGGCACGAAAGCCGCTGGATGATAGTCGGCGGCAATCACGGTCAACAGACCGGCCTTTGCGGCATCGAGCGCGCTCAGATTGCCGGACATGGACTTGCCGCGCAGTGCGTTCGGCGCACCCATCAGCGTCCAGAGACCACGGCGGCGGGCTTCCTCGGCCGCCGGCAGCGTTACCGGGAATTCGCTGATCGTGACGCCGAGATCGAACATTTCGATGACCTTCTCGACGCTGTCATCGTCGTGCGAGGCGAGCGAGAGGCCATGCTTCTTCGCAAGCGCGACGATGTCCTTCAGCTTGGCGTCGATCTCGGGATTGTCACGCATGGCGATGCGCTTGGCGACAACTTCGGCGGCCATTTCCTCGGATATGGCGCGGCGCTCGGAAATGCTCTGGATATAGCTCTTGATGTCATTGTACTGGCCCTGCCCCGGCGTGTGGTCGGTCAGCGAGACCATGTCGATATGGCCGGCTTCCAGCAGGCGCTCCAGAGTCGGCGCCGCACCGATATTGGTAATCTCGTAGCGGGCATGGACGCGGTGATCGATCAGCAGATTGTCGCGTAGCGTGTTGATGCCTTCGATGACGGCCGATGTCGTCTCCAGCGAGCGGACGTGGCCGTAGACGCTTTCCGTCGCAAAGGAGACGGCGGCGAAGGCCGTGGTCACGCCGGCAGCCGCGAGCTTCTTGTCCAGTTCGTGGATGCCGAAATCGATCGGCATATGGGCGTTCGGGCGCGGCGCAATCTCGCGCTCGATCATGTCGCCGTGCAGATCGACGAAACCCGGCATCAGCAGACGTCCGCCGCCGTCGATCACGGCATCGGTGACCGGCTCTGGCCGGATCTCGACGATCACACCGTCTTCGATCCGCACAGAACCTTCGCTCACAACCTCGCTGGGCAAAACGAGGGTGAAATTACCGAGCCACATGGGCTTTCTCCTGACCGCATCCGATGATTGTTAAAGGGCAGCGCTTAGTCCCGCATCATGACAATTGCATGAAGAATTCCCAGAAACTCAGCCAAGGCGAATGGACGGGCAGACATCGCGTTGCACGCCGAGCGATCAGCCGGAAAGCAGGCCCTTGTTCGACAGAATCCACTGCAGCAGCATGATCGTCTTGAGATCGATGATCTCGCCCTTTTCGATCATCGCGACAGCCTCCGGCAGCGGTATTTCCAACACCTCGATATCCTCGTGCTCCTCCGCCAAACCGCCGCCGTCGGATGTGCGGTCGGCGGTATCGATTGCCGCTGCAAAGAAATGCACGACCTCGGTGATGGAGCCTGGAGCCGTGTAAGATTTGAACAGGAAGCGGACGTCACGAATCGTATAGCCGGTCTCTTCCATCGCCTCGCGGCGGATGGCGGCTTCGGGTTCGTCTCCGTCGAGCAGGCCGGCCGGGACTTCGATCATCCACGCTGGGTCGCCATTCACGTGGGCCGGCAGGCGAAACTGCTTCACCAGAACGACGATATCGCGCTTGGGATCGTAGAGCAGGATGCAGGCGGCCGGCGTGCGGTGATAGACCTCACGCGGAAGGCGATGGGTCTCACCCTTCCGGTCGGTATAGTCGAGCTGATAGCCGACCAGCTTCGTCCAGCCGTCGGACAGGATTTCCTTGCCGACGATTTCCACTTTTGCCTTAGATTGCGTCATATGACGTCCTTGCGAAGCCAGACCTTGTTGTCGTGGACGGCAGCGCCGCCATAGGGCGCCACGGGATCGGCGCCGGTGAGAACGTTGATGCCTTCGCCATCGACATGCGCCTTGTTGGGCCAGAGACCCTCGGCAATCAGGACGCCAGGTTTAACCTCTGTTGTCACGCGGGCATGAATGCGCAGGTCGCCGCGCACATTGCCGATATGGACGAGATCGCCATTGTCGATGCCATTGGCTTCGGCATCGGCGGGATTGATCATCACTTCCGGGCGACCTTCCTTCTGGCGCGACGTCTTGGTTTCCGAAAAGCTTGAATTCAGGAAGTTGCGCGCCGGCGAAGTCGCCAGGCGGAAAGGATGCTCGGGATCGGCGAGCTCGATGACGTCGACCTGATCCGGGAACGGCGGGAGCTCTGCATAGGGGCCGAGCGTACCGACGGAAGCCGGCGGCTTGTTCGGGGCGGGACCGTTCACCCAGTCCGGCCGGAAATGAAACTTGCCGTCGGGATGAGCGAAACCATCAAGATAGTGTGCTTCCTCGAAGGCCGGCTGGCGGTCGAACCATTTATGTTCGAGGAAATGGTCGTAGTCCGGCAGGTTGCTCGCGGCCAGGACGCGGTCGACCATCTCGCGCGCCGTGAAGCCGAAGCCGGGGCGATCGGCGACACCGAGGCGTTTTGCCAGTTCCTCGATGACGAAGAGGTTGGTGCGCACGGTCGGTGGCGGTTCGACGAGTTTGGGGCCGAGCAGGATGTGGTTCTGGCCGCCGGCGCGGTAGATGTCGTCATGCTCGACGAACATGGTGGCGGGAATGACGATATCGGCCATTTCGGCCGTCTCGGTCATGAACTGCTCGTGGACGGCGACGAAGAGGTCGTCGCGCGCAAAACCGCGCTTTACCAGCCGCTGTTCCGGGGCGATATTCACGGGATTGGTGTTCTGGATCAGCATGGCCGTCACCGGTCCGCGATGGCGGAGTGCGACGGCATCGCCGGTCAGCGCACGGCCGATCTGCGACTGGTCGATCATGCGGATATCGGCATCCTTCATCGACTTGCCGGTCAGCTCCGCATTGTTCATGCGGAAGATATCGCTGTTGGAATGGAAGGCGCCGCCGCCCTCATATTGCCAGGAGCCGAGCACTGTGGCGACGGAGGCAGCCGCATGCATGGCGACCGCGCCATTGCGCTGGCGGGTGAATCCGTAGCCGAGACGGAAAAACGTCTTCTTGGTCGTGCCGACGAGCTTGGCGAAGACTTCGATTTCATCGACCGAAAGACCTGTTATCGCGGCCGCCCATTCCGGCGTCTTTGTTTGCAGATGCGCTTCGAGGCCGGCGGGATCGTCGGCATATTTCGCCATGTAATCGCGGTCGGCATAACCGTCGCGGAAGGCAATGTGCATGACGGCGCAGGCAAGTGCTGCATCGGTACCGGGCTTGACGATCAGGGCCATGTCGGCCTGTTTCATCGTCGGATTGTCGTAGATGTCGATGACGACGATCTTCGCGCCGCGTTCCTTGCGCGATTTGATTGCGTGGGTCATCACATTGACCTGCGTGGCGACCGCATTGGTGCCCCAGATGACCACGCAGTCGGTGCGCGCCATCTCGCGAGGGTCGGGCCCACGCAACATGCCGGTCGCCATGGTGAAGCCGGTCCAGGCGGGGTTGGTGCAGATCGAGGAGAAGAAGCCGGAATAGCGCTTGGCGTGGCGCAGGCGCTCGATCGAGTCGCGCTGCACCCAGCCCATGGTGCCGGCATAGAAATAGGGCCAGATGGCTTCGCTGCCGTCCTTCGCCTCGGACTTCACGAAGGCTTCGGCAATCTCGTCCAGCGCGTCGTCCCAGGAGATCTGCTGCCACTGCCCTGCCCCCTTGGCGCCGGTGCGCCGCAGCGGATGCATGAGACGATCCGGATGGTAGAGCCGCTCGGCGTAACGGGCGACCTTGGCGCAGATGACACCTGACGTATAAGAATGATCGTTGGCGCCCCTGATACGGCCGATGCGGCCGTCTTCCGTAAGGTCTATCTCCAGTGCGCAGGTGGAGGGACAGTCGTGCGGACAGGCCGTGTGACCGATCCGGGATTTGGCGTGGATGGGGGTCGCAATGTTCATGCGATTTCTATATGCCAAGGCTCGACCGCCCAAAAGGCACAAAAACTCCCAATGATCCGAATTCATAACAGGCATCAGCGAAAATGAACTATCGCCACATCTACCATGCAGGCAATTTTGCCGATGTCCTGAAGCATGCAGTGCTGGCGCGGCTGATCCGTTACATGCAGAAAAAGGACGCTGGCTTCCGGGTGCTCGACACGCATGCCGGCATCGGCCTCTACGATCTCTCCTCCGAGGAAGCGCAGAAGACAGGCGAATGGCATGATGGCATCGGCAAGCTCCTGGAAACCGATCTCGGGCCGCAGGTCTCGGAGCTTCTGGAGCCCTATCTCTCTGCAGTCCGCGAACTGAACCCGCAGGGTGGCCTGCGCTTCTACCCCGGCTCGCCGAAGCTCGCGCGCATGCTCTTTCGCCCGCAGGACCGGCTTTCGGCGATGGAGCTACACCCGGAAGATTTTGTCCGGCTGCATCGCGTCTTCGAAGGCGATCATCATGCGCGCATCACCGAACTCGACGGCTGGCTGGCGCTCGGCGCGCATCTGCCGCCCAAGGAAAAGCGCGGCATCGTGCTCGTCGATCCCCCTTTCGAGGAGGATGGCGAATATGAACGACTGGTGGATGGCTTCGCCAGGGCCTACCGGCGTTTTCCTGGCGGCACCTATTGCCTCTGGTATCCGCTGAAGAAGGGCGCGCCGATCAAGGAATTCCACGAGGCTCTGCAGGCGACAGACATTCCGAAGATCCTCTGCGCCGAACTTGCCGTGCGCAGTGATCGCGAGACGACGGGCTTGACCGGATCGGGCCTCATCGTCGTCAATCCGCCATTCACGCTGAAGGACGAGCTGCACCAGTTGCTGCAGGCCCTGAAAGACCATCTGGCGCAGGACCGTTTCGCCTCGCAGCGTGCCTTCTGGCTGCGCGRTGAAACGAAGCCCGCCAAGGCCGACTGACCCGTTCCCCGGCGCTCGGGATAGTCCGGCGCCATCTGCATTTCCAAAAGGTGCCTCATGAAGCTTCTCTGCTCCCCGACCTCCCCTTTCTCCAGCAAGGTGTGCATGGCAGCGCGCCATCTCGACCTTGGGATTACGGAGATCCGGGTTGATACGAATGCGGGACCGGCGATTCTCGTGGACAACAATCCGCTCGGCAAGATCCCGACACTGCTGACGGATGACGGCGTTTCCATCTTCGACAGCATCGCCATCATGCATTATTTCGACCGGCTGACGAAGGGCGCGCTCTATCCTTCCAAGAAGGGCAAGCGCACCGATGCCGAAGTGCTGGAAGCGCTATGCGACGGCGTCTGCGACTGCCTGCTGGCGATCGTCTACGAACGTCGCTTCCGCGATGAAGAAAAGGTGCATCAGCCCTGGATCGACCGTCAATGGAAGAAGGTCGCTACTGCGCTGAACTACCTGGCGGCCAATACGCCGAAGCTTGGCAAGAGGCTGCATGGCGGGCATTTCGCGCTCGCCGCCACGGTCGGCTACCTCGACCTGCGCTTCAAGGGCCAGTGGGAAGAAGACCATGCCGAGCTGATCGGCTGGCTGAGAGAATTCGAAAAGAAGTTCGACGGCTACGAACAGCTGAAGCCGCACAGCTGAGAAATCTGCAGGACCTGAGAGGCCTGCGATCGACCCAGACAAAAAGCCGGGCTTTGTGCCCGGCTTTTTTCGTGTTCGGTATGTCCGTATCAGAACTTGACGCCGATACCGACCTTGACGCTGTTTTCGTCGAAACCGCGCGAAACGCTACCGGAGTTGAGGTTGTAGTCCTTGTCCTGATAGTCGGTGTAGCGGTATTCGAGGCGCGTCGTGATGTTGTTGGTCACGAAGGCTTCCACACCGGCGCCGACCGTATAGCCATAGGCTGTCTTGCTGTCGGAAGATGTGCCGTCGGAAACTTTGGTATCGGCGAGCGCGAGACCTGCGGTACCATAGAGCAGGAACGGGTTCAGGTCATAACCGACGCGGCCGCGGACGGAGCCGTTCCAGCCGGTCTTGTTCTTGATGCCGCCCTGGGTGACGTCTGCATCGCCATAACCGAGATCGGCTTCAGCGCCGTAAACGATCTGACCCTGCTGGAAATTGTAACCGGTGAAGAGCTGACCGCCCCAATCATAGGTGTTGCGGTCGGAACCGAAGCTGCCCGCGTTATAGGTCGCGGCGCCACCGAGGTAGAAGCCCTGCCAGTTGTTGACCGGAGCTGGGGTGTCCTCAGCGACCGGTGCCTGCGGGATCTGATCCACGGCATCGGCTGCCTGGGCTACCGAGAAACCGCCAACGGCGAGAGCGGAAGCCATGAGGCCAGCAAAGAGTATACGCATACTTGTCTCCTTTCAGTCCCGCGCGCTCGTCAACTTAAACTTCGGCGAAGCATTCACGGGGGATTACTAAATGTCCCTTCCGGTTCGAGAGTGAAATTGGAATGCAAATGCGGATTTGAAAGAGCCAAATTGTGATATCATTGTGGCTCTGCAGCGGCGAAAATTCGATGTTGCTTGACTGCAACATACCATTTATTAAGGATAATATTCAGTTAAACTTACAATACCTATTTTAATAAATCGCGATCGCAAATAATACATAGAATATCCGAGCCTCACAGGCAATGCTTTCGGCCTATTTATATAATCGGGACCTGCCCTTATATAGTCAGCACCAGACTCGAAGGACCAAAAGGCAGGATCTTGACCCAGAAAAGACTTCGCGCGGCGCTCGTGACTGGTGCCGCCAAAAGAATAGGCCGGGCAATCGCCGAAGACCTTGTTGCTGATGGATTTTCGGTTGCAATCCACGCCAACGGCGCGCTGGCCGAGGCTGAAGATTTTGTGGCGGAATTGCGGCAAAAGGGCCACCGAGCAGTTGCGATCAAGGCCGATCTTGCCAAATTCGATGAGGTCGGCGGCCTTGTCGGGAAGGCCTGCGAAGCGCTGGGGCCGATCGACCTGCTCGTCAACAACGCGTCGATTTTTCTTGAGGACTCTGTGCGCAAGTTCGATGCGCAGGTGTGGGATCGGCATTTCGCCGTCCATGTGCGGGCGCCTTCGATACTGACTGCCAAATTTGCGGAACAGTTGCCGGAGACGGCCGAAGGACTGGTTGTCAACATCATCGACCAGCGCGTCTGGGCGCTGCGGCCGAGCTTCTATTCCTATACCCTTTCGAAATCGGCACTGTGGACGGCGACGCAGACCATGGCGCAGGCCTTAGCGCCGCGCATCCGCGTCAATGCGATCGGCCCCGGCCCTTCGATGCCGAGCGAACGGCAATTGCAGGAAGACTTCCAAGCGCAGGTCGCAGCCCTTATCTTGAAGCGGGGACCTGAGCTCGATGAATTCGGCCGAACGATTCGTTTTCTGTTCGAGACCCCTTCGATTACGGGTCAGATGATTGCACTCGACGGCGGCCAGCATCTTGCGTGGCAGACGCCTGACGTGCTGGAGATCAAGGAATGAATGCCAAGAAGCTGCCTGATGGTGGTGTTCTTTACGACGAGACCGATGAAAATGACGATGACATCGTCGAGGTGGAAGGCGACGCCTCTGCCGCGCCGATTTCTGCGTCGGTCGACTGGAATGCCGGCAGCATCAACGAAACCGGCCTCATCGGCGCAGAGCTGATCGCCGAATTCGTCAAGCGCCTGCCGAACAGCCCCGGCGTCTACCGCATGTTCAACGAGGCGGGCGACGTGCTCTATGTCGGCAAGGCCCGCAGCCTGAAGAAGCGCGTCGGCAACTATGCTGTCGGCCGCGTGCACTCCAACCGCATCGCCCAGATGGTTCGCCAGACAGCCAATATGGAATTCGTCACGACGCGGACGGAGACCGAGGCGCTGCTGCTGGAAGCCAATCTGATCAAGCGCTTGCGACCGCGCTTTAACGTGCTGCTGCGCGACGACAAGTCGTTTCCCTATATTCTCATAACAGGCGACCACCGCGCGCCCGCCATCTTCAAACATCGCGGCGCCCGCGCCCGCAAGGGCGATTATTTCGGCCCCTTCGCCTCGGCCGGCGCCGTCGGCCGCACCATCAATTCGCTGCAGCGCGCCTTCCTGATCCGCACCTGTACGGACAGCGTCTTCGAAACCCGCACGCGGCCATGCCTGCTCTACCAGATCAAGCGCTGTTCCGGGCCTTGCACTCATGAGGTCAGCGACGCAGGCTATGCAGAGCTGGTGCAGGAGGCCAAGGACTTCCTCTCCGGCAAGAGCCAGAACGTGAAGGCGCATATAGCGGAGGCGATGAACGCTGCCGCCGAAGATCTCGATTTCGAACGGGCCGCCATCTACCGCGACCGGCTCGCCGCGCTTTCGCACGTGCAAAGCCATCAGGGCATCAATCCGGCCGGCGTCGAAGAGGCGGACGTTTTCGCCATTCATCACGAAGGCGGGATTTCCTGCATCCAGGTCTTCTTCTTCCGCACCGGGCAGAACTGGGGCAACCGCGCCTATTTCCCGAAGGCCGACCCGCAGCTTTCCGGCGCCGAGGTGCTGAACGCGTTCCTCGCGCAGTTCTACGACGACAAGCCGGTGCCGCGGCAGATCATGCTGTCGGAAACGGTGGAGGAACTCGAACTGCTGGCCGCCGCACTCGGCGAAAAGGCCGGGCACAAGGTTTCGATCCTCGTTCCGCAGCGGGGTGAAAAGCGCGATCTCGTCGAGCACGTCATCGCCAACGCTCGCGAGGCGCATGGGCGCAAGCTCGCAGAAACCGCCTCGCAATCGCGCCTGCTCGAAGGCTTCAAGGACACATTCGCCCTGCCCTATGTGCCGCAGCGTGTCGAGATCTACGACAACTCGCATATCATGGGCACGAATGCGGTCGGCGGCATGGTCGTTGCAGGGCCGGAAGGCTTCGTGAAGAACCAGTATCGCAAGTTCAACATCAAATCGACCGAGATCACCCCGGGCGACGACTTCGGCATGATGCGCGAGGTGATGACGCGGCGCTTCTCCCGGCTGCTGAAGGAAGAAGGCATTCCGGATCGCAGCGCGCAGGTCTCCGTCGCAGACGCGGCCGACCTGCCCTTCCCTGCCTGGCCGGACGTGATCCTCATCGACGGCGGCCAGGGCCAGATGACGGCGGTGCGGGCAATCCTCAAAGAGCTCGGCATAACCGACAGCGTAATCGCCATCGGCGTCGCCAAGGGTGTGGATCGCGAGGCCGGCCGCGAGCGTTTCTTTGCGCCCGGCAAGGGAAGCTTCACGCTGCCGCCGCGCGATCCGGTTCTCTACTTCATCCAGCGCATGCGCGACGAGGCGCACCGGTTCGCGATCGGCTCGCACCGGGCACGTCGCAAGAAAGAGATGGTCAAGAACCCGCTCGACGAGATCGGCGGCATCGGGCCTTCGCGCAAAAGAGCATTGCTGCAGCACTTCGGAACGGCAAAGGCGGTGTCGCGCGCCGCCCTTTCCGATCTCATGGCGGTGGAAGGGATTTCCGAGACCGTCGCAAAGCAAGTCTATAATCATTTTCACGACGACGCCGCGAAATAAGCGGTGCCGGTCGCAAATTCCACGCAAAGGCAGCGAAAAAACAGAAAGAATGTTGACGGTCGAGGAGCAAAGCCGTCATCTACCGCCGCATTATCAAAGAGAACCGCATCATGGCATCGCGTGCGTATAGTATCCCCAATCTCCTCACCTACGGCCGCATCCTGGCGGTACCGCTGATCGTCGTCTGCTTTTTCATCGAAGGACGGCTAAACAGCAGCGATACGGCGCGCTGGGTGGCGCTGTGGATCTTCGTCATTGCGTCGCTTACCGATTTCCTCGACGGTTATCTCGCGCGCATCTGGAACCAGACGTCGAATATCGGCCGCATGCTGGACCCGATCGCCGACAAGCTGCTGGTTTCCGCCATCCTGCTTTTGGTCGCTGCCGACGGAACGATCGCCGGCTGGTCGCTCTGGGCGGCGATCATCATTCTTTGCCGCGAAATCCTGGTTTCGGGGCTGCGCGAATATCTGGCGGGACTGAAGGTCAGCGTGCCGGTAACGCGCATCGCCAAGTGGAAGACGACGTTGCAACTCGTAGCCATCGCGTTCCTGCTTGCCGGCCCGGCGGGCGACACCATTTTCCCCTACACGACCTGGACGGGGATTGCGCTGCTTTGGATCGCCGCACTTCTGACGATCTATACCGGCTACGATTATTTCCGCGCCGGACTGAAACACGTGGTGGACGACGAAGAATGACACGGCTTGTCTATTTCGCCTGGGTACGCGAGCGCATCGGCAAGGGCGAGGAGGAGATCGAACTCCCCTCCTCCGTCGTCAGCGTTTCCGATCTTCTGAATCATTTGAAGGGCCTGGGCGAAGAATATGAGATGGCCCTTCAATACCCCGATGTGATCCGCGTGGCGATCGACCAGGAACATGTGGAACATGACGAGCCGATCGGCGGCGCCAAAGAGATCGGTATCTTCCCGCCGATGACGGGCGGCTGAGAACAGCCGTACCATCGGGCCGAGGAGCCTGCTGTGACCATTACCCCCACAATCCGCGTCCAGCGCGACGATTTCGACCTTCAGGCGGAAGTCAACCGGCTCTCCAAGGGCAAACCCGGCATCGGCGCGGTCGTGACCTTCTCCGGCCTCTGCCGCGATGAAGGCGGCATCCTCTCGGCGCTGGAACTCGAACATTATCCCGGCATGGCCGAGGCCGAGATGACCCGCATCGGCGAACTCGCCGTAGAGCGCTTCGGGCTCAGCGGCCTCACGGCCATCCACCGCTTCGGCAAGATCGCCGCCGGCGAGAATATCGTGCTGGTCGCCGCCGCTGCACCGCACCGGCAGGCAGCTTTCGACGGTGCGAGCTTCGTCATGGATTTCCTGAAAACATCGGCTCCCTTCTGGAAGAAGGAACACGGCAAGGACGGTCGCACCGGCGACTGGATCGCGGCGAAGGATGCCGACGACACGGCGCGCGACCGCTGGAAATAATCAGAGCACGACGCGCTCCCGCCGGCTCAACACCAGCAGGAAAACCAGCAGCGAGAAGATGGCAAGATCGCGCCAGATGAAGGAGCCGTAGGCGCCCCAGAGCGTCTCGACGAGTGCCAGGCCGGCAGCGCCGCCCGCCGAACGCAGCGGATCGGAATAGCCGCCGACGGCTGATATCATCAGCACCTTGAGGCCAAACATCAACCCGGCACCGAAATCCATCGAGCCATAATAGAAGGTCGCGAGGATGCCGCAGCAGGTGGCGACGAGTGCCGCGGCCCCATAAGACACCAGGAAGACGCGACTGGCGCTGGTGCCGCAGAGCTCGGCGGCGAGCGGATCGTCGATGACGGCGCGCCACAGGCGGCCCCAGGCCGTGCGCTTCAGGATCAGCGCGCCGATCACGATGATCGCGCACATCAAGATCGTATTCAGCAGCTGGATATAGGTGAGCGTCACTCTGAAGGTGCCATTGCTCCAGAAGGTGACGTTGTCATTCAGGAGCGGTGGTAACCAGATGGCGCGGGTGTTGGCGGCAAGGCGCGCCGTCTCCATCAGCACGATCATCATGCCGAGTGCGGCGACGATGACCGTGTTCGGCGATTTGCTGGCGAGCGGTTGCATGACGAAGCGGCCAATCCAGACCCCTGCGCCCACCGAATAGATCAGCGAGGCGCAGATGCCGATCGATATTGCTGCCGGCAGCACCAGCCACAGGCGATTGTAGGCCATGTCCGTGAACAAGAGCAGCATCTGGCCGGCGAAGGCGATGATCGCCCCATAGGTGATGTCGGCCCGCTTCGTGACACCGAAGGCGATCGAATAGCCGAAGGCAAGCGCAGCGTAGAGCGCTGCGAGCGGCACCGCATTCGCCAGTTGCTGCAGAAGATAGGCCATTCCGTCACTCCAGATCGACTTAAAATAATAACTGGCAAAATGTGTTTTACCAGTTATATTTTTCCCATGAGCTTTTCCTGGACCTCTCACCGTTTTTCCGGCGGCGCACTGGCGCTTGATGTCGCCAACAKCGTCATCCTGCGTCACGATACTGCGCGCCGCATCGACCGCTTCGCGGCCGAAGAGCAAATGGAGCGTTTCCCCGAGGCGGCGCAGGAATTCTGCGCCGAACGGGCACTTTTCGGCGACATAGTGCCGGTTGGAGCGCAGAATAGAGCGAACTTCATCGAACTGCGCGAAGCGACTGACCGTTATTTCCGCCAGCGCGTGGTCGGGGGCAATGACGACCGGCTTCTTGCCGAACTGCTGGAAGCGCTGGCGCGCACGCTGCGGGGTGCTGCGGAAAAGGGTCTCGATGCGGCGACGGCCCATTCGGTTCTGCGGCTGATCGCCATGTCCGATCCGGAGCGGATGAAGATTTGCGGCAATTGCGGCTGGCTGTTCATCGACCGCAGCAAGAACAAGAGTCGGGCCTGGTGCGACATGGCCGTCTGTGGCAACCGCGCCAAGGCTAACAGGCACTACCGGCGGAAAAAGGAGGAGGAGACGAAATGAAGCGGCGCTCGATCATCACGGCTCTAGCCACAACAGGGCTTCTGCTCTCCGCCTGCCAGCGCGAGGCCGAAAGCATGCTGGAAGTGACAGGGCATCTGTTCGTCTTCAACTACCGCGTCGCCAGCGCCACCTATCTGCTGACGCTGAAGAAGACGGCGCCCATTCCCGACGGCTCGACCATCGTCGCTGAATTCGAAAACCCCCAGGGCGGCGCGCCGCTGGTGCTGAACCAGAAGGTGTTTCCGATGGAGGACAAAATCTCGGTCCAAAGCGAGAACCTGCATTGCGTACACAAGGACAGGCCCTATGCGGTCACCGTCAAGCTGGTCGACAAGGACGGCAAGCTGCTGCAGGAACTGAAGACGCAGTTCAAATCCGATCTCGACCAGACCGTGCTGCCGAGCAAGCCGCTGGTACTCGGGGCGGGTTATGAGAAAAACCCTGAAGTTTTCAAACCGGACGGGACCACGGATTTTTCGAACACTGACAAATGTCCGGACTGAAAATAAAAAGCCGGGACGAAGCCCGGCTTTCATAAGTTAATTCAATGCATTCCGAGGAAATGCTCTGCGGCTGAATCAGCCGACGATTTCGGTGTCGGAGAACCAGTACTTGATTTCCTGGGCAGCCGTTTCCGGAGCGTCGGAACCATGAACCGAGTTTTCACCGATCGAGAGAGCATGGACCTTGCGGATCGTGCCTTCGTCAGCGTTTGCCGGGTTGGTTGCGCCCATGATTTCGCGGTTCTTCAGGATGGCACCTTCGCCTTCCAGAACCTGAACGATGGTCGGGCCGGAGGTCATGCCTTCGACGAGTTCGCCGAAGAAAGGACGTTCCTTGTGAACGGCGTAGAAGCCTTCGGCTTCGCGCTTGCTCATCCAGACGCGCTTGGAGGCGACGACGCGCAGGCCGGCATCTTCGAGCATCTTGGTGATAGCGCCCGTCAGGTTGCGCTTCGTTGCGTCCGGCTTGATCATCGAGAAGGTGCGTTCAATCGCCATATGTCGGATCCTCATACTCATCGGGGAAAAGTGGGCGGTCTTTAACCGCCTCACCGCCCGAAAACAAGGGGTCTCCGGCAATTTCACGCCGCTGTCACAGTCCGGCCCCGGCTCTCATGAAGATCGAGGCAGCGTTCGAACCAGCCCATGACGGGGTCGTCGGAAGCCAGCATGGCAAGGCCGGCGGCGATGCGCAGCCATTGCAGCGCACCGAAGACGATGTAATCGGCAAAGAGCGGGCTGGCGCCGCCGATGAAGGGCTGGAACCGGAGCATGTGACGCATCGGCTCCAGCTTGGCGGCAAAAACCTCCCTCTCCGTCTCGCGGCCGGCAGCGAATTCCTCCAGCGGCTTGCCCAGGCGGTCTTCGCGACTGAGGCGGAAATAGACCTTGTCGCCCTCATCGAGGATCGAATGAATATCAAGAAGCGCAATCCGCATGATCGCCGGGTGGACGACCATCTGCGAATAGCCCTCGACCATGCGCGACAGGGCCTTGCCGCCCTCGCCGCCGAAAAGCGACGGACGGTCCGGATAGGCCTCCTCCAGATAAAGGGCGATATCGAAGCTGTCGGAAATCAGACGGCCATTGTCATCAAGGACAGGTACGGTCTTGGAGAAGCCGCCGCCGATATCGGCAATGCGGCCGTATGTCGTTGGAACTTCCTCGAAATCGAGGCCCTTGTGGGCCAACGCCATCACCGCCTTCCAGCAATGCGGCGAGAAGAAGTGACGCTCATCGGCGCCGCACAGGGAATAGAGAGCTCTGGTCATGACCGTCCTTTCGCAATCGCAATTGTTTCATTCCACGCCCAAAAGCCGATGCGATCAAATCAGGAATTTTCATGGCGCCCATCGCGTCCGCTGCTGAAATGGATTCGGCCACTCCCGACCGGAACACAGCAAGACCGCGTTAACCGGTTTTGCTGCTTCCCGCCCGAGAAAGTTTGAAAATTCAATGTCTCTTAAAAGCTTACCTGCATAGCGGAAGTATAGGAGCCGATGGCAATGAGGGGATCGTCATGCCGACTGCCGTTGCAAATGCGTTGAATGCACGCGAGACCGCCCGACCGGCGTCGGTGACCGATATCCAGAAAGTCGCTCAGCACATGATGCGGCTCAATGTGGCGGGCCTGCCACGCAATTACGAATTGTTCTACGAAGCGCTGATCGGCCTGAATGCCGGGCTGGCGCAGGATATCGCCGCCCTTGGCCCGCATCCGCAGCAGGAGGCCTTGGACGAACTCGGCCTGCGTTACCGGCTCGTCGGCCACTACGGGCTGGCGGGCGACCGCTCGCGTAACGAGGCGAGCCGAATACTCAAGGAGACGGCGGAACGGCTGGCCGAGGGTCGCCTGCATCACCGGGCCTTCACGCGTGCCTGCGAAACCGTCCTCAGGTCCGTCTCGGGTCAGCAGGATCACCAGAGCCTTGCCGATTTCATGGCAGAGGTCGAATATCTCGCCTCCTCGCTTTCCGCCGTCCTTGCAGCAGAACAGACGATCGGCACCAGGCTGGAAGAGGATATCGAGCGGCTGACGACACTGGAGCGCGGCATTTCGGCGGTACAGGCTGCTGCTGTCACCGACAAGATCACCGGCCTGCCGAACCGCATCGGCCTCAATCGGGCGCTCGATAATCTCTATGGCCAGGAAGAAGGGGCTGCCGGCAGCGCGCTGGTCATGATCGACATCAACGATTTCAAGGGGCTGAATGCCCGCTACGGCACGCAGACCGGCAACAAGCTTCTGAAGAAGCTCGCCAGCCTCTTCCGCAAGACGGTGAAGAAGAACGATTTCATTGCCCGCACGGAAGCCGACGAATTCGCCTGCCTCTTCGCCAATGTCGGCATGCAGGATGCGCTGGCGATCGCCGAGCGTCTGCGCAGTTCGGTCGAAGACAATCTCATCTTCGCGGCGTCCGACACGTCGGAAGCGGGCGGCCTGACGATTTCGGTCGGCGTGGCGCTGAGCGGCGATGCCGCAACATCAGGCCAGCTCCAGGCCAATGCCCGCGTGGCGCTGCTCGCCGCCCGGACCAATCCGCGCCAGCCGGTGCAGGCTTTCGGGCGCTGACGCTCTGAAGCAACAACCACGCGGCATCTGGCGCAGCGGATGGGCCGATCATCAAAGCTCGTCGCTCCCATCTTGCCTTGGCGGCGGCTTTCGGCCAAAACCGCGCCCATGATCACGATTTCAGATATTTCTGCCCGCATCGCCGGCCGCCTGCTTCTCGACCATGCCAGCGTCTCGCTGCCGTCAGGCACGAAAGCCGGGCTCGTGGGGCGCAATGGCGCCGGCAAGTCCACTCTCTTTCGCGTCATAACCGGCGATCTGGGAGCGGAAAGCGGGACAATATCGATCCCGAAGAATGCGCGCATGGGTCAGGTGAAGCAGGAAGCGCCGGGAACAGAGGATTCGCTGATCACGATCGTGCTTTCTGCCGACAAGGAGCGCGCGGCACTGCTTGCCGAGGCGGAGACCGCAACCGATCCGCATCGTATCGCCGAGATCCAGATGCGCCTCGTCGATATCGACGCCCATTCGGCGGAGGCACGCGCCGCCAGCATTCTTTCGGGCCTCGGCTTCGATCAGGAAGCGCAGGCACGGCCCGCCTCGTCCTTCTCCGGTGGCTGGCGCATGCGCGTGGCGCTCGCCTCCGTGCTCTTCACCGAGCCGGACCTGCTGCTGCTCGACGAGCCGACCAACTATCTCGACCTCGAAGGCACGATGTGGCTGGAGGAGTATATCCGCCGCTATCCGCATACTGTCATCATCATCAGCCATGACCGGGATATGCTCAATAACGCGGTCAATTCGATCGTTCACCTCGACCAGAAGAAACTGACCTTCTACCGCGGCAATTACGACCAGTTCGAACGGCAGAAGGCGGAAGCCGACGAGCTGCAGATGAAGGCCAAGGCGAAGAACGACGCCGCACGCAAGCACCTGCAGAGCTTCATCGACCGCTTCAAGGCCAAGGCCTCTAAGGCAAAGCAGGCCCAGTCGCGCGTCAAGGCGCTGGAGCGCATGGGCACGGTTGCGGCCGTCATCGAGGATCACGTCCAGCCGATCACCTTCCCGGAGCCGGAAAAGCAACCGGCCTCACCGATCGTCGCGATCAGCGGCGGCGCCGTCGGCTACGAGCCGGGCAAGCCGATCCTCAAGGGGCTTAACCTGCGTATCGACAATGACGACCGCATCGCTCTTCTTGGTTCGAACGGCAACGGCAAGTCGACTTTCGCGAAATTCATTTCGGGACGGCTGGCGCCGGAGAGCGGCGACTTACGCCTGGCGCCGAGCCTGAAGATCGGCTTCTTTGCCCAACACCAACTCGACGACCTCGTGCCCAACGAAACACCTGTCGAGCATGTGCGCCGGCTGATGCCAACCGAGCCGGAAGCCAAGGTGCGCTCCCGCGTGGCACAGATGGGCCTTGCGACCGAAAAGATGGCGACGGCGGCCAAGGATCTCTCGGGCGGCGAAAAGGCACGCCTGCTGATGGGGCTTGCTGCCTTCCATGCGCCGAACCTCCTGATCCTCGACGAGCCGACCAACCATCTCGACATCGACAGTCGCCGCGCGCTGATCGAAGCGCTGAACGATTATGACGGCGCGGTCATCCTGATCTCGCACGACCGGCACCTGATCGAGGCAACCGTCGACCGCCTCTGGCTGGTCAACAACGGCACGGTGACGAGTTTCGAAGGCGATATGGAAGAATATCGCGACCTGATCGTCGCTTCGGGCAAAAAAAAAGACGACGAAAAGCAGAAACAGTCTGAAGACCAGGCATCGAGGGCCGATCAGCGCAAGCTGAATGCCGACAAGCGCGCCTCGCTTGCCCCTCTCAAGAAAAAGATCAACGAAATCGAATCCTTGACGGGCAAGCTGGAGAAACTGATTCAGGGACTTGATGTGGAGCTTGCAGACCCAGTGCTGTACGAAAAAGCGCCCGCCAAAGCCGCCGAAAAAGCCAAGCAGCGCGGCGAAGCTGCCGCGAAGCTCGCCGCCGCCGAAGAGCAATGGCTGGAACTTTCCGCCGAATATGAGGAAGCGATGGCCAACTGAGGCGTCATCTCCCGACCACCATTTTTGAAGCCGGGTCGGCCGAAGGCAACCTGAACTTCTTCCGCTTCCCTTATCTCGCCGAGAACCACAAGCTCCGGGCTGCCGTTGCCATGCGCGACATGGTGGTCATGGATGTGGAAATCGACAGCAAGAATTATTTCAATACGACGCCGGTTGCTGTCATCAAACTGACGATGGACCTTCTGCACAAGCGCGGCCGCGGCATCATCCTGATGCATGACATTCACAAACGCACCGCCACGATATTGCCAACACTGCTTTCGAAACTCGAGGCGGAGGGTTACAAGGTAGTGACGCTGAAATTCAGGAAGAGCTCCGCGCCGGTGGAAATGGCTTCGCTCTGATTGCGATGACTTGCCCACGGACCGCTTTCTGATAAAACGGCGCGCAATAAGTCATACTTTTAGCGAAACACCGAACGCGAGCTTCACCATGTCAGCCATCAACCTCGCCATCGTCGGCGTCGGCAAGATCGTCCGCGACCAGCATCTCCCCTCCATTGCCGCCAATGCCGACTTCAAGCTGGTGGCGACGGCAAGCCGCAACGGCACGGTAGACGGCGTTGCCGCCTACACGTCGATCGAAGACATGCTGGCAGCGGAACCTTCGATCGATGCCGTTTCGCTCTGCATGCCGCCGCAGTATCGCTACGAAGCTGCCTACAAGGCGCTGGCCGCCGGGAAGCACGTTTTCCTCGAAAAGCCGCCGGGCGCAACACTGAGCGAAGTCGCAGATCTGGAAGACCTCGCGACCAAGCAGGGTGCGACGCTGTTTGCAAGCTGGCATTCGCGTTATGCAGCCGCCGTCGAAGCCGCAAAGTCGTTCCTTGCCTCGACCGAGATAAAGAGCATGCACGTCATCTGGAAGGAAGACGTGCGTCACTGGCATCCGAACCAGGAATGGATCTGGCAGGCCGGAGGCCTCGGCGTTTTCGATCCAGGTATCAATGCGCTCTCGATCGTCACGCATATTCTGCCCAAGGCAATGTTCCTCAGCGCCGGCACGCTGGAATTCCCTGAAAACCGCGACTCGCCGATTGCTGCCGATCTGCATTTCCGCAATGTCGACTACGTTCCCGTTCATGCCGAATTCGACTGGCGCCAGACGGGCAAGCAGAGCTGGGACATCATCGCCGAAACGGCGGCCGGACAGATGGTTCTTTCCGAAGGCGGCTCGAAGCTCTCGGTCAATGGCGTGCTAACATTCTCTGCACCTGAAGCCGAATATCCTTCGCTCTACCGCCGTTTTGCCGAACTCATCAAGGCCGGCAAGTCGGATGTCGATCTGGCGCCGCTGCGCCATGTCGCCGATGCCTTCATGCTCGGCAAGCGCAAATTCGTCGAGGCGTTCCACGACTGATCGGATTTCGCAGGCAGATGCCATTGCGCCTGCAGAATGCTAGGATAGGAAAACGAAACGTGAGGGACGTTTTCCATGCAGCAGGAGCAGGATGAATCGTTTGGGTTGGGCGTCCCGCATCTGGCGGTGAGGCTTGCCGACCCCAATGCCAAGTGGCGGGAGGCCTATCTGCTGGAGGAGGCCAGGATTCGCGACGCGCTTGGCCCTCTGGCAATCGACATCCAGCACTTCGGCAGCACCGCCATTCCAGGCATCAAGGCGAAACCGATCATCGATATCCTGATCGGCGTTCGGCGCCTTGATGACGGGCTTGCCTGCATCAAGCCTATGGAAGCGATCGGCTACGACTATGCCGGTGCCGACATCGTGCCCGACGACCATCTCTTCGGCCGCGGCATCACAGGCGAGACGCGCACGCATCTCGCCCATGTCGTCGAATATCGGGGCTTCAACTGGAGGCGGAACGTCTTCTTCCGCGACAGGCTGCAAAAGGATCCGGCTCTCGCGCTTGCCTATGAGGAGTTGAAGATCGGCCTGGCGCAGAAATATGCCGAGAGCCGCGCCGCCTATACCGGAGCGAAGAAGGATTTCATCGACAGGGTTCTGGCGGAAGCGGGCCTCGCCTGAGGGCCTAAAGCGTGTCGCGATCTTTCAGACGCGCTTGCCACGCTTCAGGCCTTTGTTTTTGCATGTCGTTATCGCAAAACCGCGGCACACTTTTGCGCGACATGCTCTAGTCAGGCCTTCTTCTCCCACCGCCCTTCCGGCGTCTGCTGCCAATAGGTGAGGTTATGCCCCTCGCCTTTCAGCTTCTTCCACTGGGCGCGCGCGCCTTCAAGTTGCTCCGGATCGTAACCGTCGAACATGAAGACGATGCGCTCATAATCCGCGACGGCCGGCGGCTCGGCACCGTCGACGATGAAGCGGACGGTGGCGGCATTCGGATTGTCAGGCGAAACGGTCAGGAGAACGGGCTGATCCTCGGCGAAATCGGCCTCGTCCGTACCATGCGGCAGGAAACTGTCCTCCCGATAGGTCCACAGATGCGCATCCAGCGTGTCACGCCGCGCGGCCTCCTTCATCTGGACGGCAACGCGCCAGCCGCGCTCGACACTCTTGTCGAGCAACGGCGGAAGCGCGTCTTCCAGTTTCGATTCGGTCAGATGGYAGAAGAGGATTTCCGTCATCGTGCTTCGTAGCTGGTGCGGACCAGCTCGTCGAGCAGGCGTACGCCATAGCCGGAGCCCCAGGACTGGTTGATCTCGTCCTGCACCGAGCCCATGGCCGTGCCGGCGATATCGAGATGCGCCCAGGGCGTATCCTGCACGAATCGCTTGAGGAAATGCGCTGCGGTGATGGAGCCGGCAAGGCGGCCGCCGGTATTCTTCATGTCGGCGAACTTGCTGTCGATCATCTTGTCATATTCCTTGCCGAGCGGCATGCGCCACAGCTTCTCGTTCGTCACGAGACCGGCCGAGGTCAGTTGCGCCGACAAAGGATCGTCATTTGAGAAGAGGCCCGCATGGCTATTGCCGAGGGCGACCAGGATCGCGCCTGTCAGCGTCGCGAGATTGATCATGAATTGCGGCTTGAAGCGGTCGTTGCAGTACCAGAGCGCATCGCAAAGCACCAGACGGCCTTCGGCATCGGTGTTGATCACCTCGATTGTCTGGCCGGACATCGAAGTGACGATGTCGCCCGGACGCTGGGCGTTGCCATCGGGCATGTTTTCCACAAGGCCGATGATGCCGACAGCATTGACCGCTGCTTTACGAGCGGCAAGCGTGTGCATCAGGCCGGTGACGGCTGCCGCACCGCCCATGTCGCCCTTCATGTCCTCCATGTTGGCGGCCGGCTTGATCGAGATGCCGCCTGTATCGAAGACCACGCCCTTGCCGATGAAGGCGATCGGCCGATCCTTGCTCTTACCGCCCTTCCACTGCATGACCGCAAGGCGCGGCGGACGGACGGAACCTTGGGCAACGCCGAGCAGCGCGCCCATGCCCAGACGGCGCATTTCGCGCTCGGTCAGGATTTCCACCTCGACGCCCAGCTTTTCCAACTCCTTGGCCTTGGCAGCAAATTCAACAGGGCCGAGAACATTCGGCGGTTCGTTGACCAGGTCGCGGGCGAGATTGACGCCGTCGGCGACAGCCTCGGCATCTGCAAAGGCCTTCTTGACCGCAGCCGCGTCGGCCGTGACGATCGTCACCTTGACCGACTTGCCCTGCTTCTCCTCGTCGTCATTCTTCTTCGTCTTATAGGTATCGAAGCTGTAGGCGCGCAGCAGCATGCCGAGAGCGAAATCCGCCGCAGCCTTGGTGCTGACTTCCACGCCTGGCGCATCGATGAAAACCGTCGCCTTCTCGGTATTCTTGATCCGCGAGGCCGCACTGCCGCCGGCCTTCAGCCAGTCATGACCGGTAAGCTCGGCTCCTTTGCCGAGACCGATGACGATGATGCGTTCGACGGGCGCGCCTTCCGGCGCCACCAGGTCGAGAGCGGCCATCGATTTTGCCGAGAAACGCGCAATCTTCGACGCCTTGGCGATCACACCCGCCGGATCGGCGATCTCAGCTCCGGCCGCTGTCTCCGCTTCGGAAGTCTTCAGAAGAATCGCGAGGCCGCCACTCAGCTTTGCCGATTTTGAGAATGAAATTTCGAATTTTGCAGACATGTGTTCTCCGATGGGATTCATGAAATCCGTTCCAGAGGGATAATTTCGCGTTTGCCGGGTCTGTCAATGGCCGGCGACAGTTGTTATGTTCCGCGCGGCCACCCGGCCAAATGGTTTTCGTCAGTTTCGTAGATGTTTGCGTTGACAGTTTTTTCGAAAAATCGATGGCGGGGCCTGGCAGTTCGCCTGCCGCAAACGGCATTCGGCGTGTTCGTGCTGCTCTTCTGGGTGTGGTGGCTGCTGCTTGCTCTCTTCCGCGCCTTTCCCGAGATAGACATTTATTTTTCCCAGCTTTTTTTCGTGCAGGCGGTCTGTGATGCATCGGCCCCCGCAACCGAGATCTGCGGCTCCTTCCCCTACCGGAGCGAGGCTATCCTCGGCCTCTTGCGCACGCTCTTCTTCTACGTTCCATATGTCGTGACCGCGGTGATGCTGTGGAAACTGGCGGAGTGCTACCAGCAGCATGGCGCGACGTTCAACGCGCCCCGCGCCCGTGATCTGAAGGTTGCGCTTGGCACGCTGCTGATCGGTCCCGTTCTCCTCGTCAATGTGATCCTCAAGGAACATTGGGGAAGGCCACGGCCAGTCCAGACGGATTTTTTCGGCGGTACGCTGCACTTTGCCGAGGCCGGTTCATTGGCCGGCAAGTGCGTCTCGAACTGTTCCTTCATTTCCGGCGAGGCTGCTAGCGCGGGCTGGTTGTTCTGCCTGCTGATCTTCGTTCCGAAATCGGTACGTTATGCGCTTGTGGCGCCCGTTGCCGCCGTTTCGATCCTGACCCCGGCGATGCGGCTTTCATTCGGCGCACATTATCTTTCCGACGTCGTGCTGGGGTGGCTGTCCTCAGTCGTTATATTCGCAGCGTTGATGGCACTCGCTGAGTCGCCACAGCGCCAAAAAAAATTCTGAAATTTGAATGAATTTTTGACACTGACTTGTCGCAAAACCGAGACAAACAGCGTAGAGGGAATCTCCTGTCGGCCAAATCGGCCTGCAGGTGCGTTCAAGGGCGGGCATGAAACTACTTGAGACATATATATTGCGGCGTGTTGGCCAGATGTTTCTTGTGGCCCTGCTCCCGGTGCTCGCGATCATCTGGACCACCCAGGTTCTGCAGCGAATCAACCTGGTGACCGATAGCGGCCAGTCGATCGGCTCCTTCGCCACGCTTGCGACGCTGATCCTGCCATCGATCATTCCCATCGTGCTGCCTTTCGCCCTTGTCATCGGTATTACCCAGACGCTGACGACGATGAACAACGATTCCGAGCTGACCGTGATCGATGCGGCAGGCGCCCGCCGGAGCATCCTGGCGCGGCCGATCCTGCTGCTCGCAATCCTCGTCAGCGTCTTCTCGTTCTTCGTCGACAATGTCGTCGAGCCGCGTGCGAAAACGGTTGTGCGGCAGATGATCGCCGCGACCTATGCCGATCTTCTTTCATCCGTGATCGAGGAAAAGACCTTCCGCAAGATCGACGAAGGCCTCTATGTGCAGATCTCGCAGCGGCTCGCCGGCCGCATGCTCAAAGGCCTCTTCGTCGCCGACGAGCGCGACCCGAATTACGAGCTCATCTACTATGCGCGAGAGGGCGCCGTGGATGATATTGGCACGTCGCTGATCATGCATGACGGCGAAGTCCATCGCAAAACGCCCGATGGCAACGTCTCGGTCATCAAGTTCGATTCCTATTCCTTCGACCTTTCGGACATGACGGGAAATAATGGACAGGCGACGCTTCGCGCCAGCGATCGCGATCTCGCCTTCCTGCTCAACCCCGATCCGAAAGACCCTGACTACATCGCCAAGCCCGACAGCTATACCGCCGAGCTGCATCGCCGCCTGACCGACTGGATGCTTCCTTTCGTTTTCGCGCTGTTCTCGCTTGCCATCGCCGGGGATGCGCGATCGCATCGCGAGGCACGCATGCATCCAATGATCGGCGCTCTAGGCCTCGCATTCGTATTGCGCTGGGCCGCATTTTACGTTGCCAACCAGATCGACAAGAGCACGATCTATATCCCGATCCTCTATGCGATTCCGATCGTGACCAGCCTTGTTTCGATTATTTTCCTGAACATGCATAAGCGGCTCGCCATGCCGCTTGTCGTCAGAAATCGCACCTCAACGATCTGGAAGCGCGCGCAAAAGCGGGTACTTGCCGCGACGAGCCGGACCGGCGGAGGTACGGCGCGATGATTTTCGGGACATTGTCGCGCTATTTTTTCCGCCGGTATGTCGTGACCACCATGTGGTTCCTGCTCGGCATGAGCGCCATCACTTTTCTGCTCGACTTCAGCGAGACGGCAAGCCGCATCTCCAACTTTCCCGGCTACACGCTGGGTGGTGCTGTGCTCCTCACCGCCGTTCGACTGCCACTGATCCTGCAGCAAACGATCCCCTTCGTGGCGCTGTTCGTCGGTATTACCGTGCTGATCGGGCTCAACCGGAAATATGAACTCGTCGTCACCCGTGCGGCCGGCATCTCGGTCTGGCAGTTCATGCTGCCCTTTATCGTCGGCTCGCTGATTCTCGGCGTGCTGACGGTGGTCGCGCTCAATCCGCTCGCCGCCTGGGGGCAGAGGCAGGCAACGCAATTCGAAACGGCCTGGCGCGGTCAGGACAATGCCATGATCAAGGCGCTGCAGGTTCCGTGGCTGCGCCAGATCAGCGGCCGGGACGATGTCATCATCGGCGCCAAGACCGTTCTGGAGAACGGCACGCTGCTCGTGGACGCGGTGCTTGTCCACTTCGATTCCACCGGTCAGGTCATTCTGAGGCAGGACGCCACGTCCGCCAAATTGGAAGATGGTTACTGGCAGCTTAACAACGTCGTGGAACGCAAGCCTGGGGAAATCCCGGTGCGTAAGGCTACGGAGCGGCTTCGTACCAATCTGAAGCAGGACTTCATCAAGGAGCGGCTGACAGCGCCGGAAACAATTGGTTTTTTTGACCTTTCCAACCGTATCGCTGCTGCCAAATCCTTCGGGATATCCACGAAGGCGCTTGAGACTCAATTCAACTCTCTGCTGTCGCAGCCGCTGCTCTTGGTGGCCATGACTCTCATTGCTGCAACAGTGTCTTTAAAATTTAGCCGGTTCAACCAATCACGCTCAGTGATTCTGGGTGGAATCCTTTCAGGCTTCATGCTTTATGTCGTCACCGTGCTTGTGAAAGCATTCGGAAGCAGCGGTGTCGTGCCGCCGTTTGTGGCGACTTGGATACCAGTGATCGTGGCGCTCGCTTTAGGAGCGACGATCCTGCTTCATCAGGAGGATGGCTAGTGGCGGTAGGCGACCGCAAGCAGTTTAGTAAACAGTTGGTTGCCCTGCTTCTAGGTGCGGCTCTGTGTTCCTATTTTGAGAGCGCTCCTCTGGCGTATGCCCAGGAGAACACTACAGGTATGCCTGCGATCGGCCAGAATATCTCGCCGGACGCAAAACTGATGCTGTCGGCAAACGAACTGGTCTATGACAAGGACCAGGAGATCGTCTCTGTCATCGGCGGCGTGCAGATCAATTACGGTGGTTACCGGATGGTAGCCCAGAAGGTCGACTATAACCAGAAGACCGGCCGCATGATGGCGACCGGTAACATCGAACTGGCGACCCCTGACGGTAACCGTATCTATGCCGACAGCCTCGATGTGACCGACAATTTCGCAGACGGCTTCATGAACGCGCTGCGAATCGAGACGAGCGACAATACGCGGCTTGTTGCCGAAACCGGCCAGAGAGTCGGCGGCACGCAGATGATTCTGAACAAAGGCGTCTATACCGCCTGTTTGCCTTGCGCCGAAAAGCCCGATCGCGCGCCCTTCTGGCAGGTCAAGGCAAAGCGCGTCATTCAGGACGGCGAGAAGCACACGATCCGGCTGGAACATGCCCGTTTCGAACTGCTCGGACAGCCGATCGCCTACGTTCCGTGGATCACGGTCCCTGACAATACCGTGAAGCGCAAGTCGGGCTTTCTGTTCCCGTCCATGAGCGTTTCGCAAAATCTCGGCTACGGTCTTTCCGTTCCATACTATTACGTCATTTCTCCGAGCTCGGATTTCACCGTTACGGGCACCGGCTATACGTCTCAGGGCTTCATGCTTGAGGGTGAATATCGCCGGCGCTTTGAAAACGGCACGCTGACCATGCACATTGCCGGCATCGACCAGATGAACCCCGGCAACTTCAGCACCGGCACAAGTGATGCCGAAGCCGAACAGCGCGGCATGGTCGCCTCGAGAGCAAACTTCAGCATCAATCCCCGCTGGACATTCGGCTGGGATGTGATGGCGCAGAGCGACAACAACTTCTCGCGCACTTACAGGATCCAGGGTTATTCCGGGACGCCCTACGCGAATAACGTGTACTTAACGGGTCTCGGTAAACGGAACTACTTCGACCTGAGAGCCTTCTATTTCGACGTACAGGATGCCGATCGCCACGACACGGCGGAAAAGCAGCAGGCGATCGTCTACCCGACGCTCGACTATCACTATGTCGCGCCGCAGCCACTTGCAGGCGGCGAGCTTTCCGCGGATGTCAATCTCACCAACATTTCGCGCACCCACGACGACTTTTATAATGTCGCAGGTTTCGACCGCTTCCGCGGCCTGGAGGGTCAGACGACCCGCTTGACCACGGAAGTGCAGTGGAAGCGCACCTACGTTACGCCGACCGGCCTGTTGATCACACCGTTGCTCGCAGCACGCGGCGATGCCTTCGCGCTCAACATGGACAGTCCTGTCGACGCCAACGGCATTCCGTATGCCGGCAATTATCTCGACGATAATGCGGCAACGCGCGGAATGGTCACGGCTGGGCTGGAAATGCGCTATCCGATCCTGTTCACAACCAGCAACAGCACGCATGTTCTGGAGCCGATCGCCCAGATCTATGCACGACCGGATGAACCGCTCGCCGGCCGCCTGCCGAACGAAGACGCCCAAAGCTTCGTTTTCGATGCGACCAATCTTTTCGACCGCGACCGATTCTCCGGCTACGACCGTATCGAAGGCGGGACGCGAGCGAATCTCGGCTTCCAGTACACCGGCACCTTCGACAGCGGCTATAAGCTGCACGGCATCTTCGGACAGTCCTATCAGCTCGCGGGTCAGAACTCGTTTGCGACCGACGACCTCGTGAATGTCGGAGCCGAGTCGGGCCTTGAGACCGACCGTTCCGACTATGTCGGCCTCGGCGGCATCGAAATGCCTTTCGGTCTTTCCGTTGCGGCATCTTACCGGTTGGACGAGAAGGATTTCTCGTTCAATCGCGGCGATCTGACCACGGCCTATCAGAACGATACCTTCTCGGGCCAGGTCACCTATACGCACGTTACCGCCCAGCCGGAATATGGCTTTGCCGAAGACAATGACGAGATTCAGACAAGCGCCAGGGTCAAGTTCAAGGATTACTGGTCGATCTTCGGCGGCATTGCCTGGGATCTGAACAATGATGTCGTCACCAGACGTACGCTCGGCATTTCCTATGAGGACGAGTGCACGATCTTCACGATCGCCTATGTGGATAGGCGTGATACGACGGATCAAACGGCAAGCGACTGGACAATCGCTGCCCGCCTGACCTTCCGCACGCTCGGCGATATCAGGCTTGGCACCGGTGACTCTGCAAACAGCCTCTGATGAAAGATGGACGGCCGGAAATCTCCGGCCGGGCCATTCTTTCGCCGTAAGCCTGTGCAGGACATTGCGACCAGTCGTTATGTGAGGCATAGGGAGTCGCGGAGCAAGAGATGCGATTTCCGCTGGTCTCAGTGTATATGGTAAGAACGCCGCGCGCTGGACCGTGCGGCGCTATCGGGAGGTCAACAGATGATTGACGCGAAGAAAACCGTAACCACGCTTATTGCAGGCGCAGCCTTCATGCTTGCTGCCTTCAGCACCCCTGTCTTCGCCGCCAGCGAAGTTAAGGCGGTGGTAAACGGTACCGCCATCACCAGCGGCGACGTTGCCAAGCGACAGGCCTTCATGCGCCTGCAGCGCCAGAAACCCGATGCGAAGGCCGCGGAAGAACAGCTTGTCGACGAGGCGTTAAAGCGGCAGGAAGTCTCCCGCGTGCGCATGTCCGTCTCGCAGGACGACGTCAACGCTTCCTTCGCCCGGTTTGCCTCCAGCAACAAGCTTTCCGTCGAGCAGATGGGGCAGATCCTCGACCGTGCCGGCGTCGGTGTCGATCATTTCAAGAGCTTCATTGCCGTGCAGATGAGCTGGCCGCGCGTCGTCAACGCGCGTTACGGCTCCAGTGCGCGCCTATCGAATTTCGACCTGGTCAACCGCATGATGCAGAACAACAAGCAGAAGCCGGTGACGACAGAATATATGCTGCAGCAGGTCATCTTCGTTGTTCCCGCATCCAAGCGCAACGCGATCACCGGCAAGCGCAAGAGCGAGGCCGAAGCGTCACGCTCCAAATATCCGGGCTGCGATCAGGCAAAGACTTTCGCCGCCACAATGCGGGACGTTTCGATCCGCGATCTCGGCCGCATGCTGGCCCCGGAAATTCCGGCGGACTGGAAGGATCTGGTCATAGGGGCCAAAGGCAATACCACGGCTACGCGTGTGACCGACAAGGGCGTGGAATATCTCGCGATCTGCAGCCAGCGCCAGGTTTCGGACGACCAGGCGGCCGAAATGGTGTTCCGTCAGGAAGACCTGGACAAGGCCAAATCGGACAAATCCGCGGCGCCGGAAAATGAAAACGCCTCCAAGTATCTGGATGAACTGCGTAAAAACGCGCAGATCATCTACCGTTGATCTTTTCATGGCGACACCGTTTTCGCGACCGCTTGCACTGACGCAGGGCGACCCCGCCGGCGTTGGGCCTGATATCACCCTCATGGCCTGGCTTCGCAGACGCGAGCTTGGATTGCCGCCATTCTTCCTGATCGGCGATCCCGATGTGCTTGCGATTCGGGCACGAAAACTCGGCCTTGATGTTCCCCTGCGCAGCATCGACAACACAGCCGAAAGTCTCGGTGCATTTGTKGACGCGCTACCGGTCATACCGATACCGGCTGGCATCGATGTTGCCGCCGGAGAGCCGCATGTCGCAACGGCAAAGGGCACGATCGCCTCGATCGAAGCCGCTGTAGCGCTCGTCATGCAGGGCGAGGCGCTTGCGGTCGTCACCAATCCAATCGCCAAGTCGGTGCTCTACGAGGCGGGGTTCAAGTTTCCAGGTCATACGGAATTTCTTGCCGATCTCGCCATGCATGCGACCGGTCAGTCGATCATGCCGGTCATGATGCTCGCCGGACCGAAACTGCGCGCTATTCCTGTCACGATCCACATTCCGCTCAAGGATGTGCCACAGGCGTTGACGCTCGGCCTGATCGTTGAAACCTGCCGGATCGCAGACAGGGATCTGAAGCAGCGGTTCGGAATCGACTCTCCACGCCTGGCCATTGCTGGGCTCAATCCGCATGCGGGCGAAGGCGGTGCGATCGGCAACGAGGATGAGACCATCATCCATCCGGCGGTTCAGGTCCTTCGTGACGAAGGTATCGATGCGATTGGGCCCCTCCCCGCCGACACGATGTTCCATGACGAGGCGCGCACGCGTTATGACGTTGCCGTCTGCATGTATCACGATCAGGCGCTGATCCCGGCCAAGGCGCTCGGCTTCGACGATTCCGTAAATGTGACGCTCGGCCTTCCTTTCGTGCGCAGCTCTCCCGACCACGGCACCGCCTTCGGCGTTGCCGGCAAGGGGCTTGCACGCGAGACGAGCCTCGTTGCTGCGCTCAAGCTCGGCGCTCAGCTTGGACGTACTGCGGAAAGCCATCTTTGATGGCTGCACTCGACGGTCTGCCGCCGCTTCGCGAGGTTATCCAGCGTCATGGGCTCGATGCGCGCAAGGCGCTCGGGCAGAACTTCCTGCTTGATCTCAACCTGACGCAGAAGGTCGCTCGCACTGCAGGTGCGCTTGAAAATACGACCGTCTTCGAAGTCGGCCCCGGGCCCGGTGGCTTGACGCGCGCCATCCTGGCGCTCGGTGCGAAGAAGGTCATCGCGGTCGAGCGCGATGCACGCTGCCTGCCGGCTCTCGCTGAGATCGCCGACCATTATCCCGGTCGGCTGGAGGTCATCGAAGGCGATGCGCTGAAGACGGATTTCGAAGGAATGGCGCCGGAAGGCCCCGTCAAGATCATCTCTAACCTGCCCTACAATGTCGGTACGCAATTGCTTGTGAACTGGCTGCTGCCGAAGGCATGGCCGCCCTTCTGGCAATCTCTGACACTGATGTTCCAGAAAGAAGTCGGCGAGCGGATCGTCGCTTCGGAGGACGACGATCACTATGGCCGTCTCGGCGTGCTCGCGGGCTGGCGCACCGATGCCCGTATGGCATTCGATATTCCGCCACAGGCTTTCACGCCGCCGCCGAAGGTCACGTCGACGGTGGTCCACCTGACGCCGATCGAGAAACCCATCCCCTGCTCTGTCGCCAATCTGGAGAAGGTGACGCAAGCCGCCTTCGGCCAGCGCCGCAAGATGCTGCGCCAGAGCCTGAAGCCGATCGGCGGCGAAACTCTGCTTAACAAAGCTGGTATCGATCCGGCTCGACGCGCGGAGACCCTATCCGTGGAAGAATTCTGCCGCTTGGCGAACAGTCTTTAGAGCATTTCACGCAATTCCGGACGCAAAACCGCTTCACACTTTTGCTGGGATTGCTCTAAAGAACCGGCGTCTCTTCCAGCAATTCGCGGACGAAATCGAACATGCCATGGCGGCGGTCGCGGCGCAGCCGCTCGGCCTTGACGATCGACTGCACAGCGTCGAATGCGGCGTTCAGGTCGTCATTGATGATGACGTAGTCATATTCGCGCCAGTGGGCGATCTCAGCGCGGGAGTTTGCGAGGCGCGTCTGGATGACCTCCTCGGAATCCTCAGCGCGGCGATGAAGGCGAGACTGCAACTCGGTCATAGTCGGCGGCAGCACGAATATCGACACGACGTCAGCCTGCATCTTCTGCTGCAATTGTTGGGCACCCTGCCAGTCGATATCGAACAGCATATCGCGGCCTTCGGACATGGCCTGCTCGACGGGCTCGCGAGGCGTGCCGTAGAAATTGCCGTGAACCTCGGCCCATTCCAGCAGGGAATCAGAATCGCGCAGCCGCTCGAATTCACGCACGCTCTTGAAATGATAGTGCACGCCTTCCACTTCGCTCGGACGACGCTGGCGGGTCGTGACGCTGACGGAAAGACCGATCTGCCTGTCCGTTTCCAAGAGCGTACGCGCGATGGTGGATTTACCGGCACCCGRAGGCGACGAGATGACCAGCATCAGACCGCGACGGGCGATCTGGATGGGCGAGGTTTTCGCCGGGCTCATGTCCTACTCCAAATTCTGGACCTGCTCGCGGAACTGATCGATCACCACCTTCAGCTCAATTCCTGCCGCGGTGACGGCCGAAGCGTTCGACTTCGAGCAGATGGTATTCGATTCTCGGTTAAATTCCTGTGCAAGGAAATCGAGCTTTCGTCCGACGGGGCCGCCCTTCGCCAAAAGATCGCGGGCGGCGGCGACATGAGCCTTCAGCCGGTCGATCTCTTCGCGCAGATCCGCCTTGGTGGCGAGCAGCGCTGCTTCGGCGTGCAGTCGGTCGCGGTCAAGCGCGCCGGTGCCTTCCATGAGCAGCGCGACCTGTGCGGAGAGCCTTGCCGCGATCTCCTGCGGCGAGCGGGAGGGATCGGCCTCGATCGTGCTCGTCAGCCCTTCGATCGTCGCGATATGGCCGAGAAGCACGCGTGTGAGTGCTGCTCCCTCCTGCTCACGCATGGTCTTGAGATCGGCAAGAGCAGCCGTCACTCCTGCCAGGATATCGGCGTCGCGGGCGGCAACCGTCTCTTCGCTGTCCTGCGTCTCGCGGAAATCGACAAGACCACGGATGGAAAGCAGCGTGTCGAGCCTCAGCGGCGCCGGATCGATCAGACCCTCCAGCTTGTCGCGCATGGCGAGAACGGCAGCAAAGGCGTCCTGATTGAGCACGGCTTCAAGCTGGCCTTCACCTGAATTCAGGGACAGTGTGGCCTGCAGATTGCCGCGGCTGAAATTCTCGCCTGCAATGCGGCGAACATCCGGTTCGAGGCGCTCCAGGCCGGGTGGCAGACGAAGGCGGAGATCGAGCCCCTTGCCGTTGACCGAACGCAGTTCCCATGCCCAGCGCCAGCGGCCGGTCGTTCCCTCGCGCCGCGCAAAACCGGTCATGGACTGCAATGCCATCGAAGGGCCTCCCGATATCAGTTGATCTTCTTTTTCTTCGGCGGAACCACCGATGTATTGTCCGCAGGCTGGTCTTCCGGCTGACCGTCAACGGCAATTTCGGGATCCGCGCCCTTGTCCGCCTCCAGCTTGCGCCAGCGCTTGACGTTGGCGTTGTGATCATCGAGCGTCGCCGCGAAAACGTGACCGCCGGTGCCATCGGCGACGAAATAGAGGTCCTGCGTCTTCCAGGGATTGGCGACGGCTTCCAGCGCGTCCTTGCCTGGATTAGCGATCGGCGTCGGCGGCAGGCCCTTGATGACGTAAGTGTTGTACGGCGTCTCTTTCTTCAGATCGGATTGGTAAATCGGCCGGTCGGAAGGTTTGCCCTCGCCGCCGAAGAGACCATAGATGATCGTCGGATCGGACTGCAGGCGCATGCCCTTGCCGAGACGGTTCAGGAAGACGGAAGCGACATGGGCGCGCTCATCCGGCACACCTGTCTCCTTCTCGACGATCGAGGCGAGGGTGACGAATTCTTCCTTGCTCTTCAGGAGCGGGGAAGGATCGCGCCGTTCCCAAATCTGGTCGACCAGCTTCTGCTGGGCGGCGGCCATCTGGTCGATGATCTCGGAACGCTTGGTGCCGCGCGAGAACTTGTAGGTATCGGGCCGCAGGCTGCCTTCCGAAGGAAGAGCCGCCGGCAGGTCGCCTTCGAGGACCGGATCATCCAGCATGCGATCGAACATCTGCCGCACCGTCAGCCCCTCGGGGAAGGAGACGGAATAGAGGATGGATTTTCCAGATTTCAGGAGCTCCATGATCTCGTTCATGGATGCATGCGCCTTGATCTCGTATTCACCGGCCTTGAGGCTCTCGCCGGCGTTGAGATGGGTCGCCGTCAGATAACGAAAGACGCGGGCATCCGAAATGATGAGATTGCGCTCGAGGTTCGTGGCGATTTCCGCAAGGCCTGCGCCGTTGCGGATGATGAAGTTGGTGTTCGTCTGCAGCGGACCGGGGCTCTGATAAGCCGTGATGGCGTAGTAGAAGCCGATGAGGCCGGCGATGCAGACGACCACGGCCATGGTCATCACGAAATTCAGGAAGAGGATGACCTGGCTGCGGGCATTCCTGGAGCGCTTCGGCGGCTCGGGAACACGTTCCGGCCGCAGGGCTTCGCTCGGCGACTTCGGGATGATCGGTCCCTTCTGCGCCGGCTGGCCGTTGTCGCTGCTCTGGTTGGTCGTATCGCTCACCGGCAATCCTCTAAAACTTGGCCCCCGCTTCGCTATTTCGCGAAGTAATGCGGCAAAAACAGGTTCTGCCGCGCGTCATGGCGCCGTTTGACGTTCGCCCGTGCTCGTGAACCGCCTGTTACCCGACGTAGCGGCGCAGCACGAGCGATGCATTCGTGCCGCCGAATCCGAACGAGTTGGATAGCGCCACGTTAATTTCTCGCTCACGAGCCTTGTGCGGAACAAGATCGATTGCGGTCTCCCGCTCAGGATTGTCGAGATTGAGCGTCGGAGGGGCGATGTTATCCCGGATTGCGAGGGTCGTGAAGATCGCCTCGATGGCACCGGCAGCACCCAAGAGATGGCCGGTCGCAGATTTGGTCGACGACATGGAGATCTTTGACGCCGCATTGCCGACGAGACGCTCGACAGCACCAAGTTCGATCGTGTCAGCCATGGTCGAAGTGCCATGGGCGTTGATGTAGTCGACATCGGCAGGCGTCAAGCCGGCGCGCTTAAGTGCCATGGTCATGCAGCGGAACGCGCCGTCGCCGTCTTCCGACGGCGCGGTGATGTGGAAGGCATCGCCGGAAAGGCCGTAGCCGACCACTTCGGCGTAGATCTTGGCGCCGCGTGCCAGCGCATGGTCCAGCTCTTCGAGAACCACGATGCCGGCGCCCTCGCCCATGACGAAACCGTCACGGTCCTTGTCGTAGGGGCGCGACGCCTTCTGCGGGTCGTCATTGTGCTGCGTCGATAACGCCTTGCAGGCGGCAAAACCGGCAAGCGAGATGCGGCTGACGGGCGATTCCGTGCCCCCGGCAACCATGACATCGGCATCGCCGAGTGCGATCAGCCGAGCTGCATCGCCGATCGCATGCGCGCCGGTAGAACAGGCAGTGACGACCGAATGATTGGGACCGCGCAGCTTGTGGCGAATGGAAACCTGCCCGGACACGAGATTGATCAGACGGCCAGGAATGAAGAATGGAGAGATGCGGCGCGGGCCCTTGTCGCGCAGCGTATAGCCGGCTTCGACAATGCCTTCGATGCCGCCGATGCCCGAGCCGATCAGCACGCCGGTGGCGATCTGATCTTCATCTGCCTCAGGGTGCCAATTTGCGTCGTTCAGCGCCATTTCGGCTGCTGCCATGCCGTAAATGATGAAGGGATCGACCTTGCGCTGTTCCTTCGGCTCCATCCAGTCGTCGGCATTGAACGTGCCTTCGGAACCGTCACCGACGGGAATGCGGCAAGCAATCTTTGCGGGGAGATCTTCGACCTCGAACTCGGTCACGAGGCGGGCACCGTTTACGCTCGCAAGCAGGCGGGACCAGGTAATTTCCGTTCCGCACCCCAAGGGCGATACCATGCCGGTACCTGTAATGACGACCCTTCTCATCGACTGCTTTCCCCCGTCTATTATGTTTTATGGAGAAACATGCTCAAAAGAAAAGGGCGGACTCTTGGCCCGCCCTTTCTCGAATGCACAGAATCAGGCCTGAGCCTTCTCAATAAACTTCACGGCATCGCCGACCGTCAGGATCGAGTCAGCGGCATCGTCGGGAATTTCGACGCCGAATTCTTCTTCGAAAGCCATGACCAGTTCGACCGTGTCGAGCGAGTCAGCGCCCAGATCGTCGATAAAGCTGGCGCTCTCGACAACCTTGTCGGCATCGACGCCAAGATGATCAATAACAATTTTCTTTACGCGTTCTGCGATATCGCTCATGTCGGTTTCCTCGACCTTATGTCCTGATCGGAATGTCTTTCTGACACCCCACCCTGTTTCAGCCTGCGATGCTTTCAGACATCCTCGGCAAACTCGTTTACCCGGCTTTAGAGAAGTCCCAGGCTTGCGAAAAGCCCGCCGGTCCGTCTGCTTTTTTCGGGACGACTGTTGACAGTCATGGCCCGCTTAACATGCTTTAAGTCTGCCGCAAAGCCAGAAAATCAACCGTTCGTGATTGCTCAACACGCTATTGGGTGAAATTGGCGGCCGCGGCAGCTAATCGTTTCAGATCATGGCCATGCCGCCGTTTACGTGCAGCGTCTGGCCCGTCATATAGGCCGCTTCCGAGGAGGCCAGATAGACGACGGCAGAGGCCACTTCGGCGCCGGTTCCCATGCGCTTCATGGGGATCGCACCCATGATCGTTTCCTTCTGCTTATCGTTCAGCTTGCCGGTCATGGCGCTTTCGATAAAGCCCGGAGCGACGCAGTTGACTGTCACGTTGCGGGTGGCGATTTCCTGGGCCAGCGACTTAGAGAAACCGATCATGCCGGCCTTGGAAGCGCAGTAGTTCGCCTGTCCCGGATTGCCGGTCACGCCAACGATTGAGGTGATGTTGATGATGCGGCCGTAACGGCGGCGCATCATCGGATGGGTGAGCTCTCGCGTCAGGCGGAAGGTCGCCGTCAGGTTCACTTCGAGAACGGCATCCCAGTCCTCGTCGCTCATGCGCACGAAGAGACCGTCCTTGGTGATGCCGGCGTTGTTGACCAGGATATCGACACCTTCGAGATCGGCTTCCGCCTTCTGGCCGAGAGCCTTGACCTCGTCGCGATCCGACAGGTTCGCCGGGAAGATCTTCACGCGGTCACCGAGTTCGTTTGCCAAAGCCTCGAGCTTTTCGACGCGGGTACCGTGCAGGCCGACAATGGCGCCCTGCTTATGGAGAAGGCGGGCGATTTCTTCGCCAATGTCGCCCGATGCGC